>CAYJFG010000184.1:0-1542 GCA_964369305.1 uncultured Eubacteriales bacterium | reverse complement strand
AATAAAAAGCAAACTTTGAAAAACAGTAAAAAGGAGAACGAGTTATCATCTTATAACTTGAGCGACTTTGACGACTCAGACCTATTTGATTTTTAAAGGAGGAATAAACATATGTCCTATGGAAAAGAAATTTTTATTAAATCTATGTCGATTATGCAGGAAAGAAAGCTTAAAAATGAGGATTTAACAGAAAAAAGAAGAGATGATTTTTTTAAGCTTTATCCACAAGTTTTAGAAATAGAAAAACAAATCTCTAAAGATGGTAGCAAGGGTGCTCAAATAGTTTTAGAGGGTAAAAACGTAAAAGAAGAAATAGAAAAATTAAAAGATAAAAACTTAAGAAATCAAGCAAAAATAGCTTTAATACTTAAGCAAGCAGGTTACGACGTAAATTACTTAGAGCCTTTCCACGACTGCCCAGTATGCAAAGATACAGGTTATATTGAGGGGAGAAAGTGCGAATGTTTAAAGCTTTTAATGCGTAACTTAGCTTATGACGATTTAAATAATTTGTCGCCACTAAATCTATGTTCTTTTGATAAATTCTTGTTAAATTACTATGAAAAAACAGAAAGTAAAGAATGTCCGTTTTATAAAATGCAAAATATATACAATTATTGCAGAGAATATGCGTACAACTTTTCAAATGAAAGTTCGTCAATTTTAATGCAAGGTGGAACAGGGCTTGGAAAAACGCACCTTGCTTTATCAATAGCAAGCGAAGCTATTAACAGAGGTTTTGGCGTTATATATACCTCAGCACCTAATATTATCCAAAAGCTTGAAAAAGAAAGATTTTCAAGAGATAAAGAAGAGGAAACTTTACAAAGAATAATAGAGTGCGATTTATTTATATTAGACGACCTTGGAACAGAATTTTCAAACCAATTTACTGAAAATATTTTGTATAATATCTTTAATACTCGTGTAACTTTAAACAAACCGATAATAATTAGTACTAATTTAAACTTTGAGGAACTAGCAAAGCAGTATTCAGCAAGGTTTACCTCAAGAATTATGGGTCACTGCGTTACAATGAAATTTGTAGGTAAAGATATAAGGTTTTTGAAAAAACGCATGGCAAAATAAATATTTTTCATTGACAAATAAACGATACTACTGTAAAATGGAACTATTAAAAAAGATAAGGAGAATAAAAATTATGGCTGATATGTTAGATTTAAACCAAGAAGAAATGATGGATAATATAATAACTTTAACTGACGACGAGGGAAACGACGTTGATTTTGAATTTATATATTTAGTTGAACATAAAGACGAAGAATATGTAATACTATTACCAGTTGAAGACGGTGAAGACGCAGACGAAGTTGTTATTTTAAAAGTTGAAAGTTTGGATGACGAAATGGAGTCTTACGTTTCAATACAAGATGAAGAAACACTAAACGAAGTTTTTGAAATATTTAAAAAGAAATTTGAAGAAGATTTCGACTTTGTAGACTAATCACAAAAAAGCCTTTCAACAATTAAACTTGTTTGAAAGGTTTTATTTTTTAAAAAAGTGAAGTGAAAATGTATGGT
>CAYJFG010000183.1:628-1598 GCA_964369305.1 uncultured Eubacteriales bacterium | reverse complement strand
TGTATAAATAACACTGTTTACATATTATATAAGGCTGTTAATTTCGTTATCTGGAGGATTGTATATCCTTTTTGAAAAATTAACATTTTGGTCAATTATTATATTCCAGGACTCATAGTAAGATTTTCGTATATTACCTTCTATTCCCATAAGTTCAGGAATTGTGCTACATTTATCTATGTTTTTTCTCAAATTATTAATAATATCCATAAACATAGACACATCTTTACCACGACCGTTATAATACCTTAAATTTCTATAGATATTTGAAGTTCCAGCTTTTATAAACTCTTTTGCAAGATTTAATCTTTTTTCATAATCACTGTAAAATTCTACTTGTTTTGTAAGCAAATTTCCTGCTAATAATTGTTCTTTTGGATAGTATGAACCTATATAAAAATCGTAATAATTAAAAAAATGCAAACATATTCCTTTTTGCGACACAATGTTTAAAAGTGATGTATTAAAATTCATTTCACTCATGACGTATATGTCGCAAATATTTTCAACTGGTAAATCTTTTTTTTCGCCATTTTCGTTTGTATATTTTAAAGTGTTATCTTTTCTTTGTAGCTTTCCACCATTATAAATGTAAAGACTTCTTTTCATATTTCACCTCTATATAAAACATAAATCGTGATATGCACATTGCTTGCATATTCCTTTTTTACAAACTACTGGAGGCGTTGGCATTATATATATCTCTTTAATGTAACTAATAGCGTTTTCTATATTTTGATAATCTTCTTTATTAAGTTCAACGCTTACAGTTTCACGTAATAGCGGATAATCAATTTTTCCACTAAGCCCACTAACACCCTTTTTTTCAAGATAATACAAATAGTATTTCACTTGAAAAATGCTTGCCTCTTCAACTTTTTTGCTCTTTTTTATTTCATGGATAACATTTCTACTTTGGATAAAGTCTATATTGATTTCGTCGTTTATGTTGCAATGTTTATCTTGATTT
>CAYJFG010000183.1:0-571 GCA_964369305.1 uncultured Eubacteriales bacterium | reverse complement strand
CTACGTTTTCGTTTGTGCTTTCCATAGATATATTATGTATAAAATACCACAACTTACGTATACATACTTTGTAGTAGTACATCATAATACCAGTTATTTTAGTATCCATTTTAACACCTCTGTTATAAAAAATTGTCAACGATACTTTCCTTTTTTTCGGTGTGAGTATCGTTTTTTATATACCCAATTTCGCTATCATAAGTGCATTTTATAACGTTTATTTTATTGAATTTAGATGTAGTTATAACTTTTTGAATATCACTCATATTAAAATCATACCTATTGATATTTACACAAAAATTATCACTTACATTTTTAGCCTTTTGCTTATTCAAGAAATTTTCTTTTTTAGAAAGATTATCGTTATAAGTATTTAAATCCATTTGTGCCTTTTCAATAATCGCCTTATTTTCCTCGTAAATATTATAAGGGATTATGCTATAGGTTATAATATTTCTAAAATTTTTGTTTATTTCATTTAAAGATGCTTGCTCTACATATAAACTGCTCAAATATTCATACTTACTTTTATAGTCTTTGATAAAAGCACTCTCTTTCAAGTTTTCATATG
>CAYJFG010000182.1:0-1712 GCA_964369305.1 uncultured Eubacteriales bacterium | reverse complement strand
CTACTCGATTTTCTTTTTCAAAAATTGCTATGTTTAACTTTTTTTCGCTTGCTTTATGTGCAGATATAGAACACATAAGACCAGATGCACCGCCACCGACGATACCAATATCATAAATTATTTTGCTCATTTTTACCACCTTTAAATACAAAAAATGAGGAGTACCAAAAGATAATTACGCCGAATTTCTTTATACTCCTCAAAAAATACTTATGTAAAACTTTATTTATTTAATTTTTTCAAGACCAAATACAATCGCTCCACCTAAAATAAGAGACGCAATACTTGTGATAATTACAGTAAAGTCGTAATGTGCGTCAATTGGTATAAGCATAATGCAACTTGCAACCACAAGTCCTAGAATTACGTTCATGGTAGGTCCGTGGAATTTTTCAAGGCAATAACCTGTAACTTTTGAACTTATAATTACGCCTAAAACTACACCAATTGCAATAACAGCTAATGGAATTAAAACATTTAATTCAAATGAAGTAACAGCTGCTATCAACGACATAAATAAATAATATTGACCAATTAAAAGCAAAAGCATACTACCGCTTACACCAGGGATAAACATTGCACCACCTGCTATAAATCCAACACCTAGTAAAGATAATAAATAAAAGAAGTCAATACTTGGGAACACTTCTATAACTACATCTGCTTCTTCTGGTGCAAAAAAGCTAATAGCAAAAACTATAGCACAACCAATTAAAAAAGGTATTATTTGGAATTTATCGTTTTTCATCTCTTTTTTAACAAGTGACGGAATTGAAAATCCTACCATACCAACAAAGCAAAACATCGTTTGCGTTGGAAATTGCACAAATAATATTTCAAGAATATTTGAAAAAACTACTAATCCTAAACCAGCACCAACTGCTAGAACAATTAAAAATATAAAGTTACTTTTCCATTTTTCACTTTTGAATTTCAAAATACCGCCAATAGACTCCATAACTCTATTGAACAAACCTAAAATTACCATCATTGTTCCGCCACTAACTCCTGGAATAATGTTGGCAAGTCCTACCGCTATACCGCCTACAAATACCTTTAACATATAAAACCTCCGTTTAATCTTCGACATTATAATTATACATTAAAAAATTTTTTCTTGCAATATTTTTTGAATATTTATTAAAAATTTTTTAAGTAATAATTGATTTACCCATTTATATATGATATTCTTTTAGTATATATTACAAATTTTACGAAAGGTTTTAAAAAATGTTAAATATTGATAAATTCATTCCAGATGATGTAATTACAATTTTAGATAGATTAAGCGATAATAATTTCAGTTCATATATTGTGGGTGGTTGCGTTAGAGATTTACTTTTAGGAAAAACTCCAAACGATTGGGATATCACAACAAACGCTAAACCACATGAGTGTATTGAAATTTTTTCAAAAGAGTATACAGTTATTCCTACTGGTTTAAAACATGGAACTGTTACTATTGTAATAAATAAAAACAGGTATGAAGTTACTACTTTTAGAACCGATGGAGTTTATAACGATTTTAGGCGACCTGAAAATGTGGTGTTTACAAGTGATATTGTAGACGACTTAAAAAGACGTGATTTTACAATAAATGCTATGGCTTATAATAAAAAAGATGGTTTAATTGATAAATTTTGCGGAATGGAAGATTTAAAAAACAAAACTATAAAATGCGTTGGCAAACCTTTAGAACGTTTTAACGAAGA
>CAYJFG010000181.1:0-1731 GCA_964369305.1 uncultured Eubacteriales bacterium | reverse complement strand
AATTTTATAAATAGAACACACAGTGTAAGAAGTAAAAAAGAAATGGAGAAGCTCGTTAATGAATTAACAGCAAACACACAAGAATTCTTTTAATTAAAACCCCACTTAATTTGTTTTTTTTATTAAGTGGGGTTAAAAATGCATTTAAAATAGAATTTTTCCTTGAATATAAATTAAGATTTGGTATAATAGAAATAGTAAATAAAGATTGGAAAGAAAATGAAATGATTAAAAAAAATGAAATAAAAAACATAAAAATAACAGGATTAACATCAGAGGGTAGTGGAGTAGGCAGAATAGATGGCATGGCAGTTTTTGTTGCAAACGCAGCTATAGGTGATGTGCTAGAAATTATAATTATAAAAGTTTCTAAAAATTACGCCATAGGAAAAATACAAAAGGTAATTACATATTCAAAAGATAGAATAAATGTTGATTGTAAAACGTTTGATAAATGCGGTGGTTGCGTTTTTAGACATATAAAATATAGCAGTGAAGTTGAAATTAAAAAACAAAGAGTTATAGACAGTTTAACAAGAATAGGTGAAGTGGAAAACATAAATTTTGACGAAATGGTAGGAGCTGAAAACGAAAATCATTACAGAAATAAAGCTCAAATACCAGTTGGTGCAGATAGTAATAACGATATGATTTATGGTTTTTATGCATATAAAAGCCATAGAATTATACCGAATAATGAATGTCTTTTGCAACCTAAAATTTTTATCGAAGTTTTAAAAATTATTGAGCAGTGGAGTAAAGTCTTTAACCCACAACCATATAATGAAGCAATACATAAAGGAAAGCTTAGAAATATCTACATAAGATATTCTCAAAGAAATAAAGAATTAATGGTATGCCTTGTAGTAAATGGTAATGGACTAAAAGGCGAAAATGAACTTGCTCAAATGCTAAATGATAATATTAGAGTGTTCAAAAGTCTAATTATAAATACTAATACAGAAAAAACAAATGTAATTTTCGGCAGTAAATGTAGAACTGTTTTCGGTAGCGACTTTATAATAGATAATCTATGTGGGCTTGATTTTAAAATCTCACCACTTTCGTTTTTTCAAGTAAATACTCAGCAAGCAGAAAAATTATATAATAAAGTAAAAGAATACGCTAATGTATCAAAAAATGATATCTTGCTTGACTTGTATTGCGGTACAGGTACAATAGGTCTTACAATGGCTAAAGATTGTAAAACTTTGATAGGCGTTGAAATTATAAAAGAAGCTGTAGAAAATGCATATGAAAACGCAAAAATTAATGGAATATCAAATGCAAAATTTATATGTGGCGACGCTACAATAGCTACCGAAACACTAAAAAACGAAAATATAAAACCAAACGTTGTAATAATCGACCCACCACGTAAAGGGTGCGATAAAGAATTATTAGAGATTATAGCGAACATGAATGTAGATAAATTAATCTACGTTTCGTGCGACCCCGCAACACTTAGTAGAGATGTAAAAATACTTGCACAAAATTATAACTTTAAACTTGAAAAAATAAGCTCGCTTGACTTGTTCCCAAGAACATCGCACGTTGAGTGCGTAGCATTGATGTCACGCAATATATAGTGGTTATCTTTGTATAAAACTCAATATAAGGTGGTTTTAGGTGTTTTAGTGTGTTGCAGTCTAATTACTTATGTGATATAATATGATTAGACTAAATATTTTGGAGGTATGATATGGAACAAAAGAAAAGAGTGCAATTTAT
>CAYJFG010000180.1:1466-1736 GCA_964369305.1 uncultured Eubacteriales bacterium | reverse complement strand
AAAAATATGGTATAATATTTTTAAATTTTATTTTGGAGGAATATGATGCGCGAATTTGTTTTAGTTTCAGATAGCACACTCGATTTACCAGACGATTACTGCACACAATACGATATTAAAATCATTCCAATGGAATACACCATTGAAGGAAATGCATATATACATCACACAAGTGGCGGAGATTTAACTCAAAAAGAATTTTATAATTTAATTAGAGAAGGCAAGATGCCTACAACAACTCAAATTAATTATAATAAGTTTTATGAGTTT
>CAYJFG010000180.1:718-1435 GCA_964369305.1 uncultured Eubacteriales bacterium | reverse complement strand
AAAGATGGAAAAGACATAATTTACATTGCTTTTTCGTCAGGATTAAGCGGAACATACAACACATCTCTTATGGCTGTAAGAGATTTAAGAAATAAATATCCTGACAGATTAATCGCCGTTATAGACTCACTTTGTGCATCAATTGGCGAAGGTTTGCTAGTATATAATACTGCCAAAAAAATAAGTAGCGGTTGTACTTTTAAAGAAACTGTTAAATATATAAGTTCAAATAAGTTAAAAGTTTGCCACTGGTTTGTTGTTGATGACTTAGAGCATTTAAAAAGAGGTGGCAGAATTAGTGCCGTTTCAGCTACTATTGGTAAAGTTTTACAAGTAAAGCCTTTACTATCTGTAAATAACGACGGAGAACTAATACCAGTTGAAAGAATACGTGGAAATAATAAAGTAACTGATAAGTTGTTACATATTTTAACAACACATAGTGAAGATTTAAAAAATCAAACAATTATTATCGGCCATGCAGATGATTTAGCAAAAGCCGAAGCTTTAAGAGATATAATTCTTGAAAAAAATATTGTTGAAAATGTCATTATTTCTGAGATTGGACCTATTATAGGAAGTCATGTAGGATCTGGAATGCTTGCATTTACATTTATTGGCACACGTTGCCTTAAAGCTTAAATTAAATAATAAGATTGTAACAAAGCGATTTATTTTTGTTACAATCTTTTTTTTATTCTATAATATATTTTGTTT
>CAYJFG010000180.1:0-708 GCA_964369305.1 uncultured Eubacteriales bacterium | reverse complement strand
GCACATCATCTTTTTTGTAAACTTGAACTTCTGTAACTGTGGCGTCACAAGTTTTTCCATAATCTCCTACAGGACCGACTACTTCATCTCCTATGTTAATTTCATTATTTAAAGATATATAGTAGTATTCCTTATTATTTAATCTAACTTTACAATACGTGTATTCGTCATTATAAAAATTATCTATTGAATTATAATCATGTGGGTCAAGTATAGCAAAGTCATTGTATACCTTTAAATATTTTTTGATTATTTCTATTAGTTTACTAAAATTGATAGGTAAATCATTTTTGCAATATGCTCCCTCGTATATTAATTGATTACTATATTTATAATCAATTATCATTAAATATTTTGAATTTTCGTTACAACTTATATGCTTTCTTTTTCTTCTTTTTAGTTGTATCTTACTTATTTTATCAAAACAATAATTTATGATATTTTCCGACTTGCACTGGAAACAAACATCATAATCATCTTCGCTATTTGATTGAATAGTAATAGTTTTTGTATCTCTATTTAATAATAATTTTTCATAAGTCTGAAATTCGTTGCCAGTATAATAATTATATTCAATTAGTATTGAATTTATTCTATCATATTTACCATTACCGTCAAATAAAAATAAATCGTTTAAATTAAGCGTTTTTCTAATTAAGTCTGACAAATCAATATTATTAACCATAACTTTATAATTACAGTCTAGAG
>CAYJFG010000179.1:0-1800 GCA_964369305.1 uncultured Eubacteriales bacterium | reverse complement strand
GATAATTCATCAAATACGCCTTCTTCTTCAAGTTCCTTTAAGGCTTTATTTACACCTGATACTAATAAGCTGTCTTTTTGCATAGCAATACCGTAAATATCGTCTACTACTTCTTCACTTAACATTTCTAAGTCGCTATTTTGAGCAACTGCAAATTTAGCCATAGGCTCATCTAACGCCACACCATCAACACTACCTTTTATAAGTGCTGATATTTGATCTTCTAAAGTATTGTGATATACAAATTTAGTATCTGGCACTATTTCTTTCACAAGCAAGTCAAAAATTGAGCCTGTAACAGCTGAAATTGTTTTTCCTGACAAGTCTTCTATAGTTTTTATTTTGTTACTTGCACATGAAGTAAGTAAAAATGATGTTAAGCTAATAATAGCAAGTAACAAAACAGTTATAATTCTTTTAAGCATAAATATTTCTCCATAAATAAAATAAAAAAGTGCATTATAATAAAATAATACAAATCTGTATTTCTATTATAACATTTAACAAAAAATATTACAAGTTTATTTTTAATCAAAAGAATACTTTTAAAATAAAATTTTTCCAAATCTCTTTGTAATCAAATTTGCTTTTATATTCAATTGCACTTTCTATACCATCAATAAATACTATTATCATTTTTGAATATAATAAAGTATCTATACTTTTATCAAAAGCTGATATTTTATTTCCATGTTCTATCACATCATTAATTACCTGCACAGTTTTATCTTCAATTTCAAGCATTTTATTTGACAATTGCTCTATTCTACCTGTTTGTATATTTAACTCGCACATAACTTTTCTATAATTTAAGTCGCTTATAGTTTCATCAATAAATTTAAAACCTAAATTTATTAAAAAGCCTTTAAATTCTTCTTTATCTTTTATGTTTTTATATTCTGAAACAAACTGTACTGTATCAATTATTATTAAATTTGCCATTTCTAATAATATCTCTTCTTTATTTTTAAAGTAATAATATACTGATGGTTTTTTAATATTAACGATATCGCATATTTGTTGAATTGATGTTTTATCGTATCCTTTTTCAGCTATTAACTCATACATTGCTTCTATAATTTTTCTTTTAGTATCTGTCATTTCAATTCCCCCAATAAATAAATACTTTTATATTTTTTATAATAATAAATACATAATATTAATGATAACATTTCTGCTATTGGCACTGCAAGCCAAACTCCTAAAATTTCTAAAATTTCTGGTAATGTTAGCATTACTAGGACTATAAAAACTAATGAACGTGTAAATGACAAAACGGCTGAAACTTTACCATTAGAAAGTGCTGTAAATACAGATGATGTAAATATATTTAGTCCCATAAACAAATATGCAAAAGAAAAAATCCTAAACCCTACTACCGTTAATTCATACGTTGAACTGTTGGGCGAAATAAATATGCTTACTGCAAACTCTGCAAAAACTAGTGAACAAACAACTATTATTACAGAAATTATACTTATAAGCTTAACACTAAATTTTATTATTGAATTAAGCTGGTTGTAATTATTTTCACCATACTTATAGCTTATAATTGGTGAAACTCCAAAAGAATAACCCATATAAACTGCTAATTGAATCATTTGTATATATAATATTACGCTAATAGCTGCAACTCCATCTTCGCCTGCTATTTCTAAAAGTATAACGTTAAATAATAATGTAGTTATTGAAATTGCTATATTATTTACAAATTCGCTCATTCCGTTGTATATACTTTTAAGAAGATTTTTAAAGTCTAAAATAGGTTTAACAATATGTAATGTTGATTTTCTTGCAAAA
>CAYJFG010000178.1:0-1844 GCA_964369305.1 uncultured Eubacteriales bacterium | reverse complement strand
ACAAGTAATAATAGTGATATTTCAAGTGTTTTAAGAGAAGAAACAGTGGAAAACGGTCAAAATCCTTATGCGGTTGTTTTCTCTTGTTCAGATAGCCGAGTAGTACCAGAGCATATTTTTATGTCAGGCATTGGCGAATTATTTACAATAAGAAATGCTGGTAACGTTGTAGATGATATTGTAATTGGTAGTGCAGAATATGGCGTTGAGCATTTAGGTGCAAAAGTAATAGTAGTGCTAGGTCATACACATTGTGGTGCGGTTGAGGCTACTATAAATCTTGGCGGACACGACTACATAATAAGCATCACTAATGAAATTGAAGACGCTATAGAAGATGAAACAGACGCAAGAAAAGCTGAAATTTTAAACGTGCATAACAGCATATCTCAAATGATGGAAAGTAGCATAATTTCAGAGCTTGCTAGAGAAGAAAAGATTAAAGTTGTAGGTGCAATTTACAATACTTCAACAGGTGAAGTAGAATTTTTAAACGAAGAAGAACCAACAACACATACAGACGACAATAATAAATTATATGAAAATGCAGTTGAAGATGCAATGATTGCAGAAGATAGTGAGCTAAAGCAGTTAGTTACTATAACAAAAGAAGATGAAATGACTACTTGGAATGAAGATGGAGAAGTTTTACTTTTAACATGGAATAAATATCCAGATAGCTACAAAGAAGGCGAAGAAGTAGTTTTAGCTTACGGTGATATTTGGACTTTTACAGATAAAGAGATAACATCGTGGTACAGTGAAAATAAAGAAGATATGGACGAATACCAAATTAGGTTAAATCAGCTAATAGGTTTGCCACCTGAAGATGATAATACACATTTTACAGCATTATGGGTAAATCCTGAAGATATTATAAGACCTGCATATTCAACAGATATTACAAAGTCAAATATAGAAATTAGTACTCAGGATATGGAAAGCGAATATAAAATTTGGTTTGATAATAATATAATCAATTCATACTACAATGAAAGTGACTACCCATGGACTAGACTTGGATACACATATGATTGGGCGGACAATAATGTAGAATATGGACTTACAGAATTTATTGTAAAAGGCAATTCTACTGTCGAAGTTGAATTTACAATGACTACACAAGATTTTATAGATTATATGAATAAAAATATAGCTTAATAATTACAAGGAGTGTTTTAAGTGAAAGGAATAAAAAAGCCTACTAAAAGTTTTTCGGTGATGAGTTCAGCAGGTTCGGTCATTTGTATTATTGTAGGAATAATATGGACACTTACAACTACTGCCATAACAAATAACCAAACAGAAAAATTTGAGATTATACAAATAATTCCTTTTTTAGGTATAGCATTAGTCATTTTTGGGATAGTGCAATTAATAATACAAATAAATCATTCCACTAGCGAAAGCCGTTTCTCGGTTGATGATATCACAAATAGAACAAAAAGTTCCGACTCGTCACAAGAAGAGGGGAAAAGCAAACCAAAGATTACAACTACGCAAGATGTTAAGTTGTGCCATAGATGTGGAAATTTAACAGAAAATAAATTAGGAGTTTGCGAAAATTGCTTAAAACAATAATTTAAAAACGTGATACTCTGTCAAATATAAAAATTGACAGAGTATCATTTTTCTTATAGTATATTATTTGAATTTGTTGTTAATATAATTTTTATAAATACTTATAATATTCTCAAGTTTTGAAATGTTATAAGTATTGTTTGTTTGTGAAAAATTATTAATTATTAAGTTGATTTCATTTTTATTTTTCATGAAGTCACTATTCAAAGCTGAATAATCATTTAAAAAAGTCATTATAGATTGATTTAAAATAATTTCTTCAT
>CAYJFG010000177.1:0-1853 GCA_964369305.1 uncultured Eubacteriales bacterium | reverse complement strand
CTCTGTTTTATGTACTTGATATGGTATTACAGAGTTATCTTTACTTCTTTGTTTTGGAAAAGCATTTGATAATTTTATGTCTTCCATTAGTTTTAATTCGTTTTCTTTTTGCAACTCTATTTTCTTGAATTTTTCTTTTATATATTCAGAAAACTCCTCTTGTGAGCATCTTTTTTCTTTTATTATAAGATTTTTACCACATACACCTACATATGCTGGGTAATTTGTTTTTAAATTTTCTTTTTTAAAAATCTCTTTATATTCATCTGGAATATATTCTTTAACCATATCTTTAAGTAGTTCTAAATTTTCTTTATGAGTTTTATATTTATAAATTTTTGCATCTGATAGAGTTGCATTGCTATCACTATTAGGACAATCCAAAATTTCTTTTAAAACTGACCAATCATAAATAGCTTTTGCAAGTTCAATTAAAATTATTTTATCATCTAGTTTAGGTGCAACTTCTGTTGAAAACTTATCATAGTCGCCTTTAAACTCAACTTTTGCTTTTTCTAAGTCATCATCTAAATTTACAAACAATTTCGATAGTGATACACTAGCACCTAACATAAGTTTTATAATACTTTTTTGTTCTGGTGTAGCTTTACCGTCAATTAATGAGCAAATTTCTTTTTCCTTTTGAGTTAAGGTTTTTGATTTATCTTTTATTTTCTCTTCAAGTTTATTTACATCACTAATATTTAAACTGTATATTTTTTCTTCCTCTTCTTCTTTATCTTTTAAAAATTTATCAAACGCATTGTAAGATACTGAAAAATCTGTAATATTATTAAACTCTTGCCCATGAAATAAAAAATGTCCTCTATTTTTTATAATGTGAGCAAGTCCTAAATATAGAAGTCTTACATCGTCTATTTCACCATTAATCAATGCTTTTCTTAAACGATAAATTGTAGGATATTTTATGTAATAATCTTTATCTATAAATGTTACATCATTAAACAAAGCATTACTACCATCTACTGTTTTATCTTCTTTATGATATACACTTTCATCTAATCTTTGAAAAAATGCGTTATCTACTTTGCTGATTTCTTCTTCAAATATACTTCTTAAAAATTCTACTCTTTGCCTTGTTCTTAAAATTCTACGCCTATTTGAACGGAATACACGCCTCTCAGCCGCCGTTTTTCCCTCTTCAAAAAGTCTTGTACCAATAATACTTTTATTACCTTTTTTTATAACATTATAATTTTCATCTGTAACTGCAAAACCTACTGAGTCTGTACCAATATCTAGCCCTAAATAATAATCAACCTTTTTCACTTGACATTCTCCTTTATTTATGTTATGATTTTGGTAGATTTTATACTACCATATAAAATTACACTACAAGTTCAAATAAGAATTTATTCTAACCGCCCTTATGGGTTCCGATGTGGAGTTTAAACCTACTATTTATAGTAGGTTTATTTTTTTACCTGTTAATAAAAGAATATAATATTTTCTATTAATATACCATATTTTAACAATTTTTTCAATAGTATTTCAATAAAATATTATAAAAATTAGCAAAAGCATTTATATTATTATATATTTAACCAAATCATTAAAACTGTTACTGGTAATAAATTTTAAATCGAATGTATCACGGTTTACATTCTTTTTTTTATCTTTATGAGATAATGACAACAGATTAATTATTATGGAGGTCTTTTTTATGGGAATGACAATGTCACAAAAAATACTTGCCGCACACGCTGGTCTTGAAAGTGTAGTTGCTGGTCAATTGATTGAGGCAAATTTAGATTTAGTATTAGGTAATGACGTTACTTCACCTGTTGCTATTAACGTTTTTGAAGAAAATAACGCTAATAGTGTTTTTGATA
>CAYJFG010000176.1:0-1859 GCA_964369305.1 uncultured Eubacteriales bacterium | reverse complement strand
TATAAAGGGCGTTTTTTCTCTGCTGACTGGATACTGCTAACTGACATCTTTTTATCTTTTTCTTAAGTTCGTGACATGGGAAACCTGTCCCTACAATAGTCCGTTTTGGCGGAAAAGGTCAATAACAAAATTCAGCCTGCAACAATTATATATTAAACATTATCAAAACATTAGGAGTAACATATGACAAACTTTGAAAGATGGCTCATGCAAGAAAATTTAGAAACAGATATTAAACAAGAACTATTGTCTATAAAAGATGATGAAAATAAAATAAAAGATGCATTTTATAAATATTTATCATTCGGTACAGGTGGACTTCGTGGAGTAATTGGAGCTGGTACTAACAGAATAAATATATACACAATTGCGAAAACAAGTTACGGATTAGCCGAGTATTTAAACGATAATTTCAAAAACCCTAGTTGTGCAATTGCATACGACAGCAGAATAAAAAGCGATATTTTTGCAAAAGTAACAGCAAGCATTTTAGCAATTAGCGGTATCAAAGTTTATATATACGACACATTGATGCCAACACCTATGCTTTCTTTTGCAGTAAGGGAACTTAAATGTAGCGGTGGTGTTGTAATAACTGCAAGCCATAATCCAGGTATTTATAATGGATATAAAGTATACGGCAGTGACGGTTGCCAAATTACATTAGAGGTTGCAAATACAATATCAAAATGCATTGAAACAAAAGACGAATTTGCAGTAATTCCTGATTTTGAAAGATTACTTGTTGAGGGTGACATTGCGGATATCTCAAGCGATATTATAGAAAAATATTATAAAAAAGTATTAGACTTAAATGTAAATAAAATTAATACAACTTTAAAAGTTACATATAGTCCGCTAAACGGTGCAGGTAATATACCTGTAAGAACAGTACTTGAAAAAATGGGAAATATAGAAATTTCAGTAGTTAAAGAACAAGAAATGCCAGACGGAAACTTTACAACTTGCAGTTTCCCAAACCCAGAAGAAAAAGATGCTATGCAAAAATCAATTGAACTTGCAATAAAAGAAAATTCTGATTTTGCACTTGCTACTGACCCTGACTGCGATAGAATAGGCGTTTGTGTTATAGAAAACGGCGAACCTAAATTAATATCAGGTAACGAAATGGGTATTATGCTTTTAGATTACATCTGTAAAACTAGAAAATTACCAGAAAATCCGCTTGCAATAAAAACAATTGTTACTACTCAAATGGCAGTTCCAGTTTGTAAAAAATATGGTGTTGAGCTTAAAAATGTATTAACAGGATTTAAGTTTATAGGCGAGCAAGTTGGATTTTTAGAGGAAGATAATTTGCAAGACAACTTTATTTTCGGTTTTGAGGAGAGTTATGGCTATTTAAGTGGCTCATTTGTAAGAGATAAAGATGCAGTTATAGCAGCTGTATTAATATGCGAAATGGCGTCTTATTATAAATCGCTTAATAAAAATCTTATACAAGTTTTAAAAGAACTATATGAGGAGTATGGTTATTATCAAGGTAAACTTATTACTAGAGAGTTTTTAGGAATAACAGGTATGGAAAAAATGAACGAGCTTATGGAAAACATAAGAAAAAGCGAAGAGTTTTTCGGTGTGCCTATTATAAATAAAATCGACTATATGAATGACGATACAGGACTGCCAAAAAGTGATGTAATAGGGATAGAACTAGCAGAAGATATTACAGTAACTATAAGACCATCAGGAACTGAACCAAAATTAAAATTATATCTTTATGCATCCGGTGAAAATATGAACACATCTAGTAAAAAGATTATAGAGTTAGAAAACAAAATAGAAATGGCAACCTTTCAAAACTCTAAAAAATATGGTATAATATATATAAAGAGGGT
>CAYJFG010000175.1:0-1884 GCA_964369305.1 uncultured Eubacteriales bacterium | reverse complement strand
ATACTTGTAAAATTATCTAATGACACTCTATTATCAACAGCTTTTACAAAGGTTGCTACTGCACTAAAAAAAGAGAGTAGCTTCAGAAGCGAAAAGGATATAGATATTAATAATAGGGAACTTTTAACCGAATACCAAAATGTAAAAAATAATTTAGATGAGGTTGCTGAGTATAAAGAAAATACTTTAGACCCTCGAGAAAAGGAAATTTCATCTAAAATTAAAGAACTCAAACTAAACCTTAAAAACCACGATAAACAAAGTGAAGAACACCTTAAAATCAAAGAGGAAATTAAGCTACTTACTGATGAAAAAAATAATCTTGAAAAAGAGTATAAAGAAAAACTAAATCCGTTAGTCGATTTAAAATCTAAATATGCAACTCTTACAACTTCAATAAAATATTATGAGGTTTTATATGATGTTAATCTTATTATCCATATTAAAAGCGACGATGAAACTTTAAATACAATTTATAATAATATAGATAATTTAACGTCTATTGGTAGAAGTGAAGACTTTGTAGATGTAACATCATGTGAATTTGTGGAGTTATCGCAAGAAGTAGAGATTGACGACCCAATCACAAGAAGTGCATACATAAAGCTTGAAAATGCACGAGACGAAATTGTATTCAGAACAAACGAGGAGCATAAGCAAGAAATTGCACAAGGAACAATATATTATTTAAATAAAGATTATAAAATAGAAAATGATAAACGCATATTTAATAAAAAGAAAGTTGTATATTTAAGCAATTTTTATGTATCTTCAGATGATGGACAGACTACAGGAATTTATATTGATGGTGACGGAAATGTAGTAAAATTTCTTTAAGAGGTGATTTTTATTAAAGAGTTAAACTTAAATGCACTTGCAAAAACTAATCCAGATAAAACAATAAGAGAACATACGGACGATTTATTAAAATCACTTGAAACATTAAATAATTTTGGGTACATCAAAAATGATAATCTATATAAACTTTGTAGATACGCTTGTGAAGTTCATGATTATGGAAAAACAAACGCACAATTTCAAGCGAGGATAAAAGATAATACAAAATTTAATGAAAATAAAGAAGTTTATCATAATATTATTTCAGCTTTTTTTGTAAATCAAAATGATTTTGAAAGTTTAAACGATTATTTAATAGTATTAAATGCAGTATTAAATCATCACAATTATGGTAAAGATACATCTCTAAACCAAGTCAAAAAAAAGCAAGATATAATTTTAAAAGAATATGAAATGTACGGATTACAAAGAATAAAACCTATATCGTACAAGAAGTTGCAAAAAGATGAATTTGTTAATTCTAGCGACACAATTTATGTTCAAGGTATATTATACAAGTGCGATTATAGTACAAGCGGTGGAATAGAAATTGAATACAAAAACGACTTTTTAGACGATGATTTACAAAAAGTTTTTGAAAAATTTAATATAAACGAGCTACAAAGTTTTTGCAAAGAAAACACCGAACAAAACGTTATTATTACAGCACCTACAGGCATGGGGAAGACAGAGGCGTCACTTTTATGGTTATCAAACAATAAAGGATTTTACATATTGCCACTTAAAACAGCAATAAATAGTATGTATCAAAGAATTTCAAGCGGTATTGTACATGATGACAAAAAAGAAAAAGTAGCCTTGTTACATAGTGATACTTTATCGGTTTTACTTCAAGATAAACTAGAGGACGAAACAGAAATATTTCACTATATGAATTTAAGCAAACGTTTTTCCTTGCCTATCACCGTATGCACACCTGACCAAATTTTTGATTTTGTATTTAAAAGCTATGGTTACGAATTAAAACTTGCAACATTATCATATTCAAAAATCATATTAGATGAAATACAAGCGTATAACTCAGAT
>CAYJFG010000174.1:0-1930 GCA_964369305.1 uncultured Eubacteriales bacterium | reverse complement strand
ACTAAGACAAACACAAAGACATATTGAAAATAAAAGGGTATGTTATTGACAAAAGCCGTTATATTATTTATTTCTAAGTCTTTTTTAAAGTAACTTTTTTCGTTTATTTCAAGCAATAAACTTAAATCTAAAAACGCTGATAAAAAAACAAAAATTGATACTATTAAATGTTTCTTTCTTACGGGTTTTATGTAAAATAAATTTGCAAGCACAACCAAAAATACAAATACAAAACTAACTGCTAATAAGGCGAGTATTACGCCTCTAGTTTCTACTGTTTGAGTACTAATTTGCATTATTATCTACCCCCTTATTTATAGGAGCTAAAAGTATAATGTTACTGCACTCTTCGTCCATTTCTAATTTTATTTTGCCATTTATTAACTTAAGTTCTTCTCTTTTATAATTACAAATTTTTTCTTCAATAATATTTTTTTCATTTGATATACTAATACTAAAACGCAAAATTCCGTTATTTTCAAAGCAATTAATACAAACCATGCTAAAGTTAAAGTCGCATATTTCAATTACCTCTTGAAATAAATCATAAAATAAAAGATGTGTAAACGCATTAATAGTATTTGTAGGTTTATAACTTACATTGCAATATACACCTACTAGCTCAAGTCCTCTAAAAATTTCGTTATAACAGTTTATCATATCACCATTGCTTACAAAACCACCTTCGTTAATTTGTAGCAATAAATTTGTTTTCCTTTTAACATAACATGATATAATATTTATTTTTCTTAAAATCTCCTCATAATTCACTTTAGATGTTTTATTGCTATATTCGACCAAATCACCTATTTTATTCATATGAGGCAAAATTTCAATGGAAATTTTATTATAAATATGGTTTAGATTTTTTATACGTGCATATTCTTCTTTTAGTATCTTCTCACTTTCCAAAAAAGCGACTTCTCCATACAGTTCAAAATTTAAATTTTCAAGTTCCTTTTTCATATTCGTAAAGTTTGTAATATCATTTTTCCATACAAGATAGCCATTATCTATATTGCACATATTAACAACTTCGTTTTCATTAATAATAAAAGAATTTTTTTCTTTCAATCTTAAAAAATTTTCATGTGATATTGGAGCTTCAGTTAATGTTAAAACTTTTACGTTTCCTTTTAAGTCTAAAATTTGTGCCAAAATATTTGATTGCTCAAAAAACATTTTATGTTTTGAATTAGTTTGTATTAGCCCTATTTGTATGCATACTTCCCACAATAACACAGACCAAACACACACAAATGTCGTTAAATCAATTATTCTGCTCAGCTCTTTAGTAAAAATATATATTGTTATATAAGTAATTAACACCGCTAAAAGGAGAAAAAACAAAAACATATTTTTACGCCTGCTGCTACTTCTCCAATTTTTGAAAAGTATAACAATAGTTAAAATTATTACCCCTGAAACAAATATCACTATAAAATAATATAGTAGTGCGTATGTATAGTCGTTATTCCAATTTTCAAAATGCGGATTAAATTTGAACACCAACTGGTGATAATCATTAGTGAATACAAATATCATCAAAATAACTGCCGGAATAAACAACAAATTATATTTGCGTTTAATTTTATAGCTTTCATCTTTTCCTAGGTTTAATGAAATAAAAAGTGCTATAATTGGCAATAAAATAATGGTAATATAAAATAAGTACCACATAAAGCGTGATTGCGTATCCATTCCTAAATAAGAATTCCATTTTACGTTTCTAAATATAAACCACATTATCTCTAAACATACAAATGTTAAAAGATATCTTCTAATGTTTTTATGCATAACACGCCTTAATACCGACAAGCCCCAATACGAAATAATACCTATATGCACAATTGAATATATAACACTAAACATATCATCTGAATACAAAATATTATACAGTACAATTGGTTTAATATGATTATAAACTGCG
>CAYJFG010000173.1:1258-1975 GCA_964369305.1 uncultured Eubacteriales bacterium | reverse complement strand
TCTTATCCATGGTTTATATTATATCATACTTTTTACGATTTTGGGAGTAGAACCAATGTATTTAAATATAAAAAAACTTTATTTCAGAAATAAACTGAAATAAAGTTTTTTCGTTTAGGAGTTTGACATTAAACAAAAGAAATGTATATTAAAAAGAATAGATTTTAAGATAAGATTTTTACTGAAACCTATTTTAAATATGAGTGGTATTTAAAATAGGTTTGTCAGTAAGTTTGGAAAGGAAAGAAAAAATGAATTTGTTTTCATGCTTATATGATAAGCTAATTAGTAAAAATTTGCAATAGGTTTTGTCAGTTGTGTATTAAATCGTGTTAATTTTGTATAAAACTATGACTATTTGGTTTGTTTGCAAAATAATCCAATATGTAATTGTAATATTTTTAAAAAGAAAAAAACAGCCTATACAAGACTGTTTTTTAAAATTATAATTTTTAGGTTAGGTAAGCATATATTAAATTTTATAGGATAACTAAGTTAGGATCTTTATTGCACCTACTTTAAATATGTGCGGTATTTAAAGTAGGGCTTACAATAAAGAATTTAAAAAGGAATTTGAGATTAAACTGCCCCATACGACAATTTAATTAAAAAAAAGAAAATGAAAGAAAAAACAAATTGTTGTCTTTCTGTAACTAATAATACAACGGCTTTTAAAAATTTTCAATAGAAAATGCTCATTGTGTATTAAATCGTGTC
>CAYJFG010000173.1:811-1231 GCA_964369305.1 uncultured Eubacteriales bacterium | reverse complement strand
TTTATGTTTTTTGGTGTTTTTTTAAAATTTTGTATTAGTAATAATTAATCATAAAAAATTATTAGTAAAATATTAAAATCAAAATGAGGGATTGAAAATGGAGAAAAATTTTTTAAGATATCGGCTTTGGAGAAAAGAAAAAACTTTATACTACCGTCTTTCAATTATGAATTTAGTAATGTGCAGAACGATTTGAAGCTTAAATTTTCGTTATTTATATGTTAAAAATACGTGTTATAAATAACATCACAATTCCACCAACAGTAGCCGCTGTACCTAATCTTAATACCCAATATCTGCAAGGTTTTTTCTTTTTCATAGATGATGGTGCTTTCATGTTTTTGGCAAGTTCTTTAGCCTCTTTTTCTAAAAATTCACTATTTGTATTGTTGAATTGAGGTCTAACAAATAAAATAGCCT
>CAYJFG010000173.1:0-801 GCA_964369305.1 uncultured Eubacteriales bacterium | reverse complement strand
TTCGTAATATGCGTTTCCTTTTTCTACAACTTCTATAATTTGTCTATTTATACCTTTAATCATAAAATAAGCACTTCCTTTATATTTATAAAATAAGTTTGAACATTTTTTTTTGATTTATTCAGTTGAAAGGTTATTTTTAACATTTTATAAACATATAATTAACAGTGATATTATGTTGATAAGTCTGTTGGCAATGTGTAAAACTCCCTTATAACAGTGCGTTTTGCTCTTGGTTGAATAGGTTAATTGACATTTTTATCAACATATCAACATTTTAAAGCCGAAAATAGCGGTTATTATATTAAACAACCAACAAATATAATTATTAATAAAATATGTAAAATTTGCTATTTTTTAAAAGATAAGAAAAAATAATGATGAAAAGTGAATAGTGAAAAGTGAATAGTGAAAAGTGAAAAGTGAATAGTGAATAGTGAAAAGTAAATAGTGAATTTGAAAATCCGTAAGTTATTCTGCATTCTGCATTCTCAATTCTACATTAAAAAACACCTCTAATAATATCTACTAGAGGTGTTTTTTTTATATCTTTTTTAACAAGTTATCATTAAATTTTGATATATCTTATTTCATATTTCTTTCGTATGATTCAATCATTTTTTTAACCATTTGACCGCCAACACTACCTGCTTGACGTGATGTTAAATCTCCGTTGTAACCTTGTTTTAAGTTTACGCCTACTTCGCTTGCACATTCCATTTTGAATTTTTCCATTGCTTCTTTTGCTTCAGGTATATTAATTTGATTGTTTGACATAATAATTTTCTCCTTTTAATAATA
>CAYJFG010000172.1:1176-1982 GCA_964369305.1 uncultured Eubacteriales bacterium | reverse complement strand
CATTATTTAATTGGTTTTATGCATAGACAAATAGGCAGAATTATTGATGTTGAATTTCTATTTGGTTCTGACGATTTAGTAGAAAAGACAGGTTACCTTTTAGGTGTTGGAGCAAATTATATTTTAATTAACGAAGTTGGAACTAATAATTTAACTTCTTGCGATTTTTACAATATAAAATTTGTAACATATTACTATGAATAATAACCATCTAGTATAATTGAGATAATATAGTTTGATAATAAAAATCCATTTGATGTTAAAATAATCCATTTATCATCAACATTTACAAAGTTTTTTAATTTTATATCACTAGCGTTTTTTATATATTTATCTGGTATAGCTTTATTAAAGCGATTATAAAATTCATTAAATATTATACCTTCATTAAGCCTTAAACGCATCATAATGTATTCTCTTATATCTCCACCTATTCCATCTTTAATAATAATATCTTTATTAAAACTTTCAATATCATTTGGAGTATAAAAACGCTTTCCAGATACAAAAGAATGTGCCGACGGTCCTATACCTAAGTACTCGTCGCAATTCCAATATTTTAAATTGTGTTTACTTTCATAGCCTTTTTTTGAGAAATTAGAAATTTCATATTGCTTATACTCATTATTATTTAAGTAGTCACACATTAAAATATAATAATCGCTTACAGTATCTTCATCTGGTAAATTAAGTAAATCTCTAATTGAATTATACTTTGTATTTTCTTCTATCTTTAGAATATAGGCTGAAACATGGGTAGCGTCTACTTCTTTACAAAAACGCAAAGTATCTTTTAAACTTTGTGG
>CAYJFG010000172.1:0-1166 GCA_964369305.1 uncultured Eubacteriales bacterium | reverse complement strand
GTCTAGCGAAAAGTTTTTAATATCGCTAATTTTTATTTTTTCTATGCAATTTATTAAATCTTTATGTTGATGTATTCTTCCAAGCATTTTAAGTTCTTCATCATTTATCGATTGCATACCTAAAGAAATTCTATTAACTCCATTATATTTAAGGCTTTTAAAGTTTAATTTTTCATGTGTGCATGGGTTTACTTCTACAGTAATTTCAGGATTTATAACGAAAAATGACTTATAAACGCAATTTAAGATTTTCAAAATATTTTCTGTTCCCAAAACACTCGGAGTTCCTCCACCAAAATAAATTGTATCGATTTTTTTATTATATGTTTTTGAGTAATTGCTTATTTTTAAACATAAGTTTTCTACGTATTCATTTAACAAATGCTTGTTATAATTTACTGAATAAAAGTCGCAATAAGGACACTTGTTAATACAAAATGGAATATGTATATATAATGATAATGTTGTATTCAAAATAAGCACCTACTTTTAATTAATGATTATAATATTTAAAATTATAACACTACATCAATTTTTTTACAACTATAAGATTTGAGGATAAGATAATGAAAAATTTTTTCAAAAAATTCAAAAAAGATGATAAGAATATCAACAGTAGCAATTCAACTGATAATAGCTATAATAGCAATGTTGATTTAGTAAATTTATTTAACGAGAATATCTACAGTAAGCCTTTTTCAAGTAAAATTTCTTACTTAATGAGTATAAATACTTCAACTTATAAAGAGTATAACGAAATATCAACACAACTTGAAAAAATATATAGCGATGAAAAATCGAAGCAAACAAATAAAAACGCTTTATTAATTGAACTGTTTCAAAAAATTCAAAGTGTTACATTTGACAATTACGAAAGTTTTTTAAGTTCATGTAGTATCATTAAATGCGAACTTGAATTATCAAAGTTACTTATATATTCTGAATGTAAAGACGATTTGAAACAGTTGTTTGAAAATTACATCTTACTAGAAATAAAATTCAATGAATTATTTTCAAAAAGCAAAAATATGCTTATAGAAAAAAATAAAATTTTAGGCGAAATTTCAGGATTTAAAAACAAAATGAATTCACTTAAGAAGAAATATAATCAAACTGGCAAATGGGATTTAACAAGGCAACAATTGCTTAATTTTAGAAATGAATTA
>CAYJFG010000171.1:0-1990 GCA_964369305.1 uncultured Eubacteriales bacterium | reverse complement strand
GAGCAACCGGCTCATAACCGGTTGGTCCGCGGTTCGAGTCCGTGATGGCCCACCAGATGTACTTTCACTTGCTGTTTTTTCAAAAAAGCAAATAAAAATACACCATTTTTATTATTTTAAAAAGTACACTACTTTGCGGTGGCTGTACGAACCTACACGTCGTTTTTGATATCGAACTGGGACGTGTGCCTAGAGCAGTTCGCTTGAATTATCCATAGGCTTTCCAAAACTAAGGGATAATCAAGAATTCATTTTTAAATTTTGACAAAATAAATCAAGACTTCCACAACACTAAAGGCTAGAACCAATAAAGTATGTAAAAAGTCTTGACAATCTATATAATGTGCTTTATAATAAAAACACTTATGTAGCATTCACAAGTCATTTAAAGTACTCTTATACTTTAGTGGCGTATGCTTAACTACTGCTTGCAGGCAGTGGTTAAGTTGTGGGTGCTTATATTTAATTTGTATAATAACTTTACCATTTCTTGTAATGTTTGTCAATAGCTTTTTTTGAAAATATTGTGATTTTAATTAATATTTTTATACGCAAGTGTGTTGTAATGGCAGACAGGCACGTTTGAGGGGCGTGTGTGTAGACGTGTGGGTTCAAGTCCCATCGCTCGCACCACGTTTTTTTTGTTTAAATTTATTGTACTCATGAATAAAAAACAGATGTATAAAAATACACCTGCAAAAGTTATAGTTTATTATCTAATTTTGTTATCAATTCAAGTATTTCTTTAGGGAACATAGTATCGTTTATATTTTTTGCAAGATATGTACGTTCGCTATATTTTTCTTCTGATTTATCCTTTGAGTATATAGCAAGAATTCTACTTTGTGGACTATTAGTAACATTACGCACATCTTCTTTTAGAACAGTATTAGGCACATATATGTTATTATCTTCAACAAATCCAACACACATGGATATAGTACCTGCTATTTTCTCTGTTTTTAATTGTGGTTTTGTGTCATTATAATATCCAACCATTTTTGCTAATTTATGTATCTTCATCGTATTTTTTAAAATGCTAAGCTTCATTTCTGTAGTACCATCTGCTTTAAATGATATTCTATCCAAAGGCAATTTAGATTTTAAAGCTAATTCAAAAAATCTTTTAGATGGTATATCCTTAGGACTTTCTATACCTGTTAGATGAAGAAAATTTTTTGCTTTAAATAAAACTTCAAAGTATTTAGTACTAGTTTTATCAGTCTTGTCTTCATATATAATTAACAAATTTTTATCTAATAAGTTTTCTTTATATAATTTAGCACAGTCTGAAATAATAGTCATTCCTTGTTTTTTATCCATCTTCTTTACTCCTATAAAATTTAAAGGGTAGGTATCTACACCTCAGTGTTTACATACCCGCCCTTAATGACTGATTTTTCTGCTGTTCGCCAGCCACTGGTACATAAGCCCAGTAAGAACACAGGTTTTTCTGTTGCCTGCCAACCACTAGAATTAATCTAGCAAAACTTTCGAATTAAAGTGTCAGCCCACTTGATAAACTCATTTATCCCAATTACATTATACACCATATAGTCTACATAGTCAATATAAAAAATGTGTTTATCTAATTTATATTATGCTCATTATTAGTTATTTGATACTATCTTTCTTCAACTGACACATTCAGTGCCTTTGTAACAAAAAAAGTTTTTTAAAAATAGTTAGCATAAAGTAGTTTTTCAGTTTGTATTATTATATGTCTTAATAATCGCCCCAATGTACCCAACCTCACTATTTATTTTAGTGGTTTTTGATACTTCATAGAATTTTCTTGTAACCTCATAGCCAAAATCTAATAGTGCTGAATTGTAAGTTTGTGATAAGTCAGTATCTAGTGAGATAATAGCATTAATTTTTGTGCGGATTTCTTCTGATGTTTTTAAAAGATTTTTCAAAGCAGATACAAACACGTTATAAATAGCGTTTAATCTACAAGCTTCTCTATCTTTTCTTTTATCGTTAGAGA
>CAYJFG010000170.1:0-2045 GCA_964369305.1 uncultured Eubacteriales bacterium | reverse complement strand
CTTTGTCGTCAGAACTTCTAAATAGATTATACATCATAACCACAAACTTTACAACTAAAAAATTTATATTTTCCTGAGAATAAAGGAATTAATCTTTAGAAAAATAAAATTTTAACAATTGTGAATAGTTAATTTGACTTTTTGTGACAATTCATGTATAATTTTAGTAGAATTATATTTGATAATTAAGGAGTTATGTTGATATGATAGATAGAGAAATTTTAGATTTTATAGAAGAAAACGACGTTAAATTTGTACGTCTTGGATTTTGTGACCCTCTTGGAAACCAGAAAAATATTTCTGTTATAGCTAATAAGCTACATCACGCTTTTAATGATGGTATTCCGTTTGACTCAAAATCTATAGAGGTTTTTTCCGATATGTCGAATAATGATTTATTATTATCGCCAGACCCTAACACGTTATCACTACTTACATGGCGACCTTTTACAAATTCTGTTTTACGTTTTTTCTGTGACATCAAAAAAACAAATGGCACACCTTTTAAAGGCGATAGCAGATTTATGCTTAAAAATGCAATTTCAAAACTTGATAGTTTAGGTTTTGATTGTAAGATTGGTGCTGAATGTGAATTTTACCTTTTCAAAACTGACGAAGACGAAAAACCAACTTTAAAACCTTTAGACAACGGAAGTTTTCTTGATATATCACCACTTGATAAAGGAGAAAATATACGCCGTGAAATCTGCCTATGTCTTGAAGAAATGGGATTAAAACCTGAAACTTCACATCACGAAACAGGACCTGGACAAAATAAAATCACTTTTAGTTCAAGTGATATTTTAACAAGTGCAGATAATATTTTAACTTTCAAATCTATTGTAAAAGCAATTGCATCAAGAAATGGGCTTTTTGCATCGTTCATGCCAAAACCATTTTTAGATAAATGCGGTAATAGTATGCATATCAATATATCTCTTTATAAAGATGGTGTAAATTTATTTAACGACCATTCATCTAGCAATTTTAAATATGTAAGAAGTTTTATAGCTGGTATTTTAAGTAAAATAGCTGAAATAACTTTATTTTTAAATACTGTAAATAACTCTTACGAATGTTTCGACAATTTTGAAACACCTGAATTTATTTCATGGTCACATCAAGAACGCTTACAGCTTATAAAAATACCTGTAACTTCTATTGGTAGCAAACGTATGGTTTTACGCTCCCCAGATGCTACAGTAAACCCTTATATCGCCTTTTCACTTATTTTATATGCTGGTATTTACGGCATTGAGAATAATTTAGAATTACCAAACGAAAATTCAACCCCTACAGATAAAATAACAACTTTACCTAAAGACTTAGGCGAGGCAATAACACTTGCTGAAAATAGTGAATTTGTTAAAAATCATTTAGACCACAAGTTCTTAGAAAGTTATTTAAATATAAAGAAAGCAGAGTTTTTAGATTTCAAAAAATCTGTAAATAAAGAAACTTATTACAATGAACATGATTTTGAAAAACTTTAAGCGAAAGGTGGATATATCATGGAAAACGCCTTAATCGTTTCTTTCTCCGAAAAAGTTTATGACTCTATTTCTGGTCTATTAAAGCATCTTTCATGCAGAAATATCACCACCGCAAAAACTTGTGGCGAGGCAAGACGTATGATTTTAGAACGTAACTTTGACTTACTTATTATTAACAGTCCAGTCAATAATGAATCTGGAGAAGATTTAGCAAAAGAAGTAACCTCAAGTGGTGTTTGTCAGGTTTTATTTATAGTTAAAAACGATATTTACGACCATGCTGCAAATATACTTGAAAATCACGGTATTATTGCAATCCCTAAACCACTTAACAAAAATTTATTATTAACAAGTCTTAGAATTGCAAAGGCAACAAATATAAGATTAAAACGCATTTATAAAGTTAATACTCAATTAACTCAAAAAATCGAAGATAAAAAGTTTATTGACAGAGCTAAATTTTTACTTATTTCATGTTTAAATATGAGCGAAATTGAGGCACATAAATACATTGAAAAAAAAGCTATGGATACTAGAAAGTCAAAAAGAAAA
>CAYJFG010000169.1:0-2050 GCA_964369305.1 uncultured Eubacteriales bacterium | reverse complement strand
TATTTGCTTTAAAATAAGGTTAGGAGTTGATTTATTTATGACGTTTTGCAAGACTTTAAGAAATTTAATAGAAGAACAACAAATCACACAAAAACAACTTGCTCATAATCTAGGTATACCTGTTTCTACTTTAGGTGGTTATGTACAAGGTACAAGTGAGCCAGATTTTGAAACTTTAAAGCTTTTTGCAACATATTTTAAGGTGTCTACCGATTATTTGTTAAACTTTAATTTAGGAACAAATGTAGTTGATAACGAAATTGAATTGTTGCGTGTTTTTCGCACTTTAGATGCTAAACTACAAAACATTTATATTGAACAAGGAAAAGCCTTTCTAAAATATAATAATAATTAGTTTTAAAATTTATAAAACCCTAACTACCGTTTTTAATTAGTAGTTAGGGTTTTACCATATGTTGTAACGCAAAATTTTATATCAAAATTTAAGTTATATTTTAATTATTTACAGCCACAATCGTCTGTAGCGTCATTTACACGTGGTGGAAAAAATTCATCTGTTGGGAAATCAAGTCTGCTGAACATTTCACAAGGGTTGTCAGATGATGTTTTACACTCTTTTTCAGGAACGCAGAAATCATACGCTGGAATTAACATTTGTACATTTCTTTCAATTTGAACTATTGAGAATATACCTATAGTTACAAATACATCTTTTTCGCCTTTATCGCAAGGTAGTTTACCGCCGTATCTATCGCAAATATCTCGTGGTATTCTGCAACAAGGTATACATGGTTCGCATCTTTGACAAAGTTTAGCCGCAAGACCTATTGGTTTTGCTACTTGCACACACGCTTTAGGTAGATTTTTAGCTGGTGAACATGGTGAGTATGGGTCATCTAAGTTACAATCTGAGCAGAATATTTTTACATTTCCCTCACTACCATAAAGAATTACTTTCTTGTTAAATGTAGTTAAACCCTTTACACATATTGGCATAGCTGCTGGTACTGTGAATACGTCTAATTCAACATCAAAGAAGAATGTCATGTTTACTGAGTAGAACCCCTTATGGAAAGGAACTGGTTCTAAATCAATATAAACACAAATTACTTCAACATCTTTCATTCTCACATTACTCGCTTTATCGATTATGCATTGTGCTGAATCTGAAAATAAAACTTTTAAATCTTCTAAACAATCTTTGTCGCCACAACTGTCGTAAATTCTGAAAGCATCAATGCAAACAGCATCTTTATTACAGTCGTGGTTATTAAAATCATTACCAAATAAATTATCTGACATATAAAATCCTCCTTGTTTCATTTACTACCATATTATGAAGCAAATAAAATTTTGTTACATTTTATATGTTATTTATTTATTGGAGCATACCTTGAATGAAAGTGTATTTTTTATTTTCCCAGTCTGATGCGTTGTAGAAGTCTTTGTTGTAGGAATCAATCCTTGTAGGTGTACTTATATGAGACTCCACAAGCTCTACACAGATACCAGGTTTGTTAAATTCTTGTCTAAACCAGTTTTCAAAGCCACCACCATACTCATTTGGTTGTGTTGATGATGGGTACATTGTGTATCCACATACATTTTGCAATGCACTTGCAAGTTCATAATCTCCGCTCACTGAGCCATTTTCGTTATCTCTCCAGTATAAACAATCTCCTCTTAAATGCATTGACATCATCCATTCAAAATCATACTGATAACATAAGTTCATCATAACTTGTGTTTCAGCTTCGCTACCAGCCGACTGACCTATATATTTTTGTAAAGTTGTAGTTCTACTTGATATACTGCCATTAGTGATTTCTTCCCAAGTAAAAGGAAAATTCCTATTTAAATTAACACCATTAGCATTACCTTTAAACTCTAAAAGTTCATTTGAAAAATTAGGATAATCATATAATAAACTTTCTCCATTTGTAAATATGTCTAGTCCATCTGGGTTGATAACAGGTACTATATAAAGTGTGTATGTCGATAGTAAATCACGCATATTATAACCGTCATACATTCCACTATTTGAAAAGTAAGCAACTGCATAATCTTCAACCATTGCCATAGTTACAGA
>CAYJFG010000168.1:0-2117 GCA_964369305.1 uncultured Eubacteriales bacterium | reverse complement strand
TAAATATCATAAAATGTTTGTAGAAAAACGATATATCATACTTTATCAAATAAAAGATGATACAGTATATGTAGATTATATTCTAGACTGCAGAAAAGATTATAGTTGGTTGGTAGATAGATAAGTACTAATATAGTATCGCTTGACTTAAAATATTAGAAATAATATCTTATAAACAAAAAAATCCCAAACCTAAAATTAATAGGATTGGGATAATTTTTTTGATTTAGAAATTTATTATTTTTATTAAATAGCAACTAAATTAAAAGGTTGATTTTTTAGATTAAACCTCAGCATCTTGAACTTCTTCAACTACCGCAACTTCCTGCACAGGTGGTTCGTCTGCAACCATTTGAGCAAGTTCTACTACATCTTCCATTTTCATACCAATTAGCATTTGGTTTCTTAAAACATCACGCACAACACCACGTGTACTTTCATTTACCATTAAAATTTCGTCAATTGTTCTTTCACCTTTATTGTAAATACCTATATTTACATTTATAGCTTTACTTGCATTTCTCAAGTCTATAATTGGTGTTACACCGCTTTTATTCGATTTATTTCCATTACTTTTTAATGCAGTTTGCTTTGTAATTTTAAAGTAGTTATCATCTATAAAGAATTTAATATAATACCTACCTTTAGGCAAGTTATTAAAAATATACTGCCCATTATTTCCGTTTATATCTGTATTTGTAAATGTAAAACTTATTTGTTTGTCGTTTTCGTCATAAAGCACTACACCTACATCATTTATTAACACATCTTTTTCATCATATAATCCATCTATTTTTTCTTCAAGCCATGAATATCCACTAATACTTACTGTATCGTTTGATGGTGTATCTACTTCAATTCCTACTTTTTCTGGCTCAACTGCTAAAAGATTTTGTGTAACGCCGTTTAAATCTTTATACGATACATCTGTTGCAAATGTATTCCATGCGATTTTTTGTGGCTGTACACCTACTGGTACTGAAGCTATTACAGAAATTTCTATAGTTTCGTTTGGAAGTAACTTTCTATCTTTCATTTCAACTTTAAATGCTCTTAATGTGCTTAAATCGTCTGGTAGTTCCTTTTTCCAGTCGTCTACTGCACCTATAACATCAAACTTTGATCCAAACCTTATAGGGTCGGTTGATTGCGAATAGAAAATATCTACTTCTATTTCTTCACGTGTTGGTAATATATCGGCTACTACTTCACTTAAAGTATATACTGGAAACTCACTGTTTCTTTGTGAATTTATTTGAATTACTCCAGTATCTCCAATATATGGCAAAATGTCTACAATTTGAATATTTTCAAGCGTTGCATTTCCTATATTTTTTACCGATATTAAATACTGTAAATTACCACCTGCATACGTTTTACCAACTTGTGGTTCTTCAATAAAAGTATTATCTAAAGCACCTTTTACCTTTTTATCTGACGATACACTTACAAAAAATAAAATCCTATTTTCTATAGTATTACTTTTTGCATATAAGCTATTTACTTGTTCATCGTTTGCAATATTAAATTCGTCTGTATAAATATCAATATTTTGAGGAATTACTCCTGCACTGTCCAAAGTATTTAATAACATAAACATATCAAATTCGTCAATTGCACCTATTTTTACTTTTACATCAAAACTTATTTTTATATTGCTAAGTTGCCTAAATGAGTATGCATTTTCCTCTTTAAACTCAAACTTTAAAAGCGTTTGTCCTTGCTCGTTGAAATTTTCAACTACAATCGGTTGTGGCTGTGGTGGTGTAGTTTGAGTAAAAATATCTGTGTATGCATATGATATATTTCCTACAAACTCCAATTTTTCACTTAACAGCAGTGCTATTATTGGATTACTTATCCTTGAATTAATGCAATTTATTTCTGTTGTATACCTTATTACATCATTAGGTTTTACAGGATTTTCATTTACACTTGATTTTAATATTGGAAATAAAGAGCAAAAATCAGCAACTAAAGTAGATGAATTTTCTACAAGTTCGCTCTCTTGTAAATCTTCTAAATATTTAAGGTGAATGTGGTTATTAATAGAAGAATTTAGCGGAGTTTCACTATTTACAACACCAAAAAGTGTAGGTCTTATTCTACTTTTTGTG
>CAYJFG010000167.1:0-2124 GCA_964369305.1 uncultured Eubacteriales bacterium | reverse complement strand
AGCACCTTTTTCAGTCGATGTTTGACCATTCCATGGGTTGCCTTTCCAATCAATAGCGTTTGTTGGAGGGTTTTTATCAAGACCTTCCCACCAAACTGTATTATCGTCTAAGTTTAATACAACGTTTGTGAAAATTGTATTTTTCTTTGTAGCTTCTAAAGCGTTAGGGTTTGATTTAACGTTTGTACCTGGAGCAACACCGAAGAAACCGTTTTCAGGGTTAATAGCCCATAATCTTCCGTCTTCGCCTTTACGCATCCATGCGATATCGTCACCAACACACCAAACTTTATAACCTTTGCTTGAATAACCTGATGGAGGAATTAACATAGCTAGGTTTGTTTTACCGCAAGCTGATGGGAAAGCTGCAGAAACATATTTAACTTCACCTTGAGGATTTTCAATACCTAAGATTAGCATATGTTCAGCCATCCACTCTTCTTTGCTACCTAAGTATGAAGCCATTCTTAAAGCAAAGCATTTTTTACCAAGTAAAACGTTACCGCCGTAACCTGAGTTTACAGAGATAATGTAGTTATCTTGTGGGAAGTGGCAGATATATCTATTTTCAGGATCAATATTACAACGTGAGTGTAAACCTTTAACCCAGTTTTCGCTATTGCCTAATTGGTCTAAAACTGCTTTACCAATACGTGTCATAATAGCCATGTTTAAAACAACATAAATTGAGTCTGTTACTTCTACACCAACTTGTGCAAGAGGTGAGCCGATTGGTCCCATTGAATAAGGGATAATGTACATTGTACGGCCTTTATAGCTATCACGAGCTATATCGAAAAGCATTTTATACGCTTCTTGAGGGTCTTTCCAGTAGTTTGTAGGACCTGCATCTTCTTCTTTTGTTGAGCATATAAATGTTCTATCCTCAACACGTGCAACGTCGTTTACAGCTGTTCTGTGTAAGTAACAACCTGGTAATTTTTCTTGGTTTAATTTGATGATTTCGCCTGATTCGCAAGCTTGTGAACGTAAATCCTCTAATTGTTCCTCAGATCCGTCTATCCAAACGATTTGGTCTGGTGACATTAAAGTTTTCATGTCTTCAATCCATGCAAGAATTGATTTATTATTTGTCATTTTTATATCCCCTTTCTTCTCTCTTTGACGAGAGATTAACAATGATAATACTATTGTAATACATTATTCAAAATATATCAATGTATAAAGTGTGAATTTTAGCAAAAACTTCATTTTGCACAACATTAAGGATAAATTTATATAGAAAAATATACAAAAAATACATAATATTTAGATAAATGTTTTTACATTTATGTTTTAGTTGTGCTTGAATAGTGCTTTTAAAGTATAATTATCTTTTATCAGTATTTTTTAAATATTAACACATTATGAAAGTTTAAAATTAAATAATTCATTTTTTAACATTTTCTTAAGTTTACCAGTTCAGCAATTATTAAATATTTGTGTATTTCTTGTTTTTATCTACATTAAGTGGTATAATCTATTTACAATGATTTGAAAAGGGGAGTGCTATGGAAAACACATTTTATATTCAAAATAATTTAAAAATAAATGAAAAAAAGAAATTGAGAAGCGTTTTTTCAGCTATTGGATTAGGTCTTATTTTAATGATGTTACTATTTAATGCTTTTAGTTTTTTTACATCTTTTGTTACAAATAGTAATAATGAATTTTATTATTCGTTTTTATTTGCCTTCAACTCGATAGGGTCTATTATTTCAATGGTTTTAGGTGGTTATTTCATAATGACATTATTAAAACTTAAACATGATGATGTGTTTAAGTATAAAATGTCTTTAAATAAAAAAAGCATAATTAGTCTAATATTTATCTCTTTTTTCTTTTTCCAAATTGCAAACTTAATAATAACATTAATGTTTCAAAATTTTTATAGTATAGGAATTTCCTTTCCGTCAGTTTCTAATGAAAATATGTATAGCGGTAATGTTTTAAACAACTTGCTATATTTAATTTTTGTAAGCGTTGTACCTGCTTTTTCTGAAGAATATTTATTTAGAGGTGCTATTTTAGGTTCTCTTAGAAAATATGGAGATGGGTTTGCTATTTTAATAAGTGCTTTAACTTTTGGACTAATGCATAGCAATTTCTCTCAAATTCCGTTTG
>CAYJFG010000166.1:0-2128 GCA_964369305.1 uncultured Eubacteriales bacterium | reverse complement strand
CTATTAAAAATCACAAAATTTCATGGGATAAGCCCCAAATCGTTAGAATTGGAGTTAACTGAAAGTGCAATTGTTAACTCAGACGAACTGATTATTAAAAGAACGCAAGAACTTAAAAAGGCTGGATTTTCAGTGTCACTAGATGACTTTGGAACAGGTGTTTCAAACTTAGGTAGATTATCGATAATAAATGTAGATATAATTAAATTGGATAAAGCATTTATTGATCATATTGAAGATACAAATAATGGTTCCATTGTTTTACAAAACATAATACAGATGATACAGACTCTCAATATGGAAGTAGTAGCTGAAGGTGTAGAAACTGCTGAGCAAGCATCATGGCTAAGAGATTTAGGTTGCCACATTGTACAAGGCTATTATTTTGAAAAACCTTTACAACAAGGAGACTTTAAGGCAAGATTAACAGAGAAAAAACAATATTCTATTGAGGTTGAGGCAAATCAATGAATATAAAACTTCTAGATGGCGATTTTACTATCTGTAAAATTAACAATACTCAAAACATTCCTCTTGATGATGACTTTTGCTTTGTATCAAAAACAGATGAGGAAGTATCTCTTGTATGCGTAACAGAGAATGTTCCTGCACACACAATAGAGCGCGATGACGGCTGGAAAGCATTACGAATACAAGGGCAAATGGAGTTTTCACTCGTTGGTGTTTTAGCAAAAATTACCCGTGTCATTGCTGAAGAAAATATTGGTCTTTTTGCAGTCTCCACCTATAACACCGATTATGTTCTTACTAAAAAAGAAAATTTTGAAAAAGCTGTTTTCTCTTTACAACAAAATGGATACATACTTGATATATAATTCATAAACATTTAACCTGTTTTTTTCTATATTTTTACACTTTTATATTGGCAAATATGCAATCCTAATGTATAATATATGTATGTCTTTGACATAAGAAGATAGTTTTATCTTCTTTATTTATAGCTAAATAGTTATAGGAGAAAATGATGAAAAAATTAATTTTCGTAGCGTTGGTAATTAGTGCATTGTTTGTATTTACAGCATGTTCTGATTCAGAAGCAAGTGCAAATGGAGAAAGCGACAGTCTCATAGTATATTCACCTAACAGTGATGGATTACTAAATGCAACAGTTCCACTTTTTGAAGAAAAGTATGGAGTAGAAGTTGAAGTAATTAGTGCTGGGACAGGTGAATTGTTTAAGAGAATTGAAGGTGAACAAAACGATCCTCAAGGCGATGTAATCTATGGTGGTTCACTAGCTACGTACATGTTGCACCCAGATCTATTTGAAACATACACTAGTGCAAACAATGCAGATATTATTAGTATGTATCAAAATAAAGACGGGTACATTACACCATACGTACTTGATGGTTCAGTTTTAGTGCTTAACAAAACACTTACTGCAGGTATGGATATTAAAGGTTATGCAGATTTAATAGATCCTTCATTAGAAGGTAAAATTGTTAGCGCAAACCCTGCTGCAAGTTCAAGTGCTTATGCACACTTAACAAACATGTTACTTGCAATGGGTGGATATGAAAACCAAGATGCATGGGACTATGTAAAAGAACTCTACAGCTTAGCAGTTACTATTGATTCAAGTAGCTCAGTATGGAGAGGTGTTCGTGACGGAGAATATGCTATAGGTTTAAGTTACGAAGATCCAAGTGCTAAACTAGTACAAGATGGCGCAGACGTTGAAGTTGTGTACATGGAAGAAGGAGCTGTTTTCTTACCTGCAGGTAGTGCAGTAATTAAGGGTGCAAAAAACATGGTTAATGCTAAACTATTTATTGATTTTATTACAAGTAAAGAAATCCAAGATAGTTTTGGATTAACATTAACAAATAGACCTGTTTATAATAATGCACAAACAGCAGATTATATGACACCATTTAACGAGCTTTCAATTCTAGAAGAAGATACCCCATACGTATCAGAAAACAAAGATGATATTGTAAATAAATTCCAAGAAATTTATGTAGATATTCAAGGCTAATTTATAAGCTTGATAATTTTTCTTAAGTTATAGGAAAATTATCAAGCTTTTTTTATGAGACAAAGACTAAGGAAATATAATGAGTAAAGAAATAAAAATTGTAGACGCTAAAAAAATGTATGGCTC
>CAYJFG010000165.1:0-2130 GCA_964369305.1 uncultured Eubacteriales bacterium | reverse complement strand
CCACAACATACTTTTGTTGTGAAAATAACTCCACTGGACAAAATAATAACACCGCCAGGGCGTTAATTATTATGAATATCTTTAAAAGTCTCAAAATTTTAGTTATTTTTGCGCACGCATTTTGCGCTACAACCATTGTAATAGTCTCAAAATGACGGACAAAATTAGATATTTTTTTGAATAAAATAACATAAAGGCAATTAAAAATGGTAGCTGTGGCCGATAGCGTGGGGGTGGCATCGGAGTTCTTCACCACAGACACGTTGGATGGTGGTGGGAAGGTGAATTACACCCTCGATTTAAATGCCTTTGACTCGCTTGTTGCCAACAATGACAAGGAGTTGACCACCTTTATGGATTCGCTCTTCTATGGGATGGATGATGCGACAGAGGATGAATTAGTACTCGCGCAAGACACGACCACAAAAGCTACATTTTTGGATGCACCTATATTCATACAGTTCACCGACTCGTTGGTCTATATCCCTGCAACCAAGGATGTCTTTGTCCACGCAAATGGTAACGTAAAGTACGAAGATAAGGAGCTTTCCTCGGACTATATGGCGATGAATACCGAGACGAAGATTATCAATGCTCGTGGGGTAGAGCAAATCAACCCCGAAGATTCACTCGCTGCGCCAGAGCTCACTCGCGTGAAGTTTGTGGACGGTGGCACCGACTACGATATGGACTCGATGTACTATAATATGGGTTCGGGTAAGGCCCTGATTTATGGTGTGGACACCAAAGATGGCGAGGGGATACTCTATGGCGGCACGGTCAAGAAGATGAAGGACAATGTGACCCATATGCACAATGGTCGCTATACAACCTGTGATGCAGACTGCCCCCACTTCTACCTCCAAATGTCCAAGGCAACAGTGGTGCCTGGTAAATACACGGTATTTGGCCCTGCCTACCTCGTCTTCGAAGATGTGCCTGTGCCACTTGGTCTGCCATTTGGTTTCTTCCCCCAAAAGACGGAGCGCAATTCGGGTATTATCATTCCCGAAATTGGGGAAGAGAGGGTAAAGGGTTTCTACCTGCGAAATATGGGCTACTACTTTGCCATCAATGATTACGTGGATTTGAGGCTCACGGGTAGCATCTACACGCTTGGCTCGTGGAATTTGAATATGGCAAGCAACTACGCATTGCGCTATAAGTTCAATGGTTCATTTCGCATAGGCTACTCCAATGACATTATCGGCGAACCGGGCACCACAGACTATGTTAATTCCCAAGGTTACGAAATTATGTGGACCCACCGCCAGGACCCCAAATTCAACCCCAGTTCGACCTTCTCGGCATCGGTGAATTTTACTACCAACTCCACCTACAATAAGTATAATGCCGATAACCTGCAGGATTACCTCTCTTCGCAGTCATCCTCGGCGGTGGCATACTCCAAAAATTGGGAAGGTACACCATTCTCATTGAGTGCAAGTGCCAACTACTCGCAAAATTTCAGGGATTCGACCGTATCGCTCGTGCTCCCCAACTTTGCATTCAATATGAGTCGCATCACCCCCTTTAAGCGCAAAAATGCAGTAGGCAAGGAGCGTTGGTATGAAAAGATTTCGCTCACCTACCGACTCGATTTCCAGAATAAAATTGACAACTACGCCCAAGACAAACTCTTCTCCAGCGAGATGTTCAATGACTTGAAAATGGGTGTGCGCCACACAATACCCATCAACGCGTCGTTCAATATCGGAGGGGTTTTTAATATCACCCCCAGCATAAATTATAACGAGAAATGGTATTTCAACCGTGTGAATCAAAATTGGGATGAGGAGGCAGAAAAGGTGGTGATGGATACCACGTCGGGTTTTTACAGACTCTCGGATTACAACACTTCGTTGAGTATGAACACCACACTCTATGGTACATATACACTTGGTGCCACTGGCGAGGGTAAGAAACCCACCATCTTCCGCCACGTAATGACACCACAACTCTCAGTGAGTTGGGCTCCAGACTTCGGTGCGCCACAATATGGCTATTGGCAGAATGTGCAGGTGGATAGCAAAGGCACAATGCGCGAATACTCTCCCTATTCCAATGGTATCTATGGCACGGTGACCTCTTCGGGGAGCGCATCTCTGGGTTTCTCGATGCAGAATACCC
>CAYJFG010000164.1:0-2139 GCA_964369305.1 uncultured Eubacteriales bacterium | reverse complement strand
AAATATGCACAGATGAAGATTTTTGCAAATATATTATTCAAAAATTTAACGGAATTGATGTTGAAGAAGAAGAGTATCAAATCTTACTCGAAAAAGCTAAGGAGCAACAGTTGCTTCCAAAACTTAGGACTAAAGACAACAGTGTTATACCTTACCAAGTACATAGAAAAGAATTAGAGCTAATTTTAAAAAATAATAAAGATAAATTTGCTTTTTTAAATGATAGTGATGGGAAATACTCTGTAGCGGAGAAAATCGATATGATTTTTATGTATAAAATTCCGTATTATGTAGGACCGCTTAACAGTCATTCTGATAAACATTGGTTTGTAAAAAATAGTGATGAAAAAATTACACCGTGGAATTTTTCTGATGTTGTTAATTTAGAGCAAAGTGCTGAAAATTTCATAACTAATCTTACTAATAAATGTACTTATCTTAGAGATGAAGATGTCTTGCCACAAAAATCAATTATATACACTCAATTTGTAGTTCTTAACGAGCTTAACAACCTAAAAATTGATGGCGAACCAATATCTGCACAACTTAAACAAGATATATTTGAGAATATTTTTAAAGTGAATAAAAAAGTTACTCAAAATAAACTTAAAATGTATTTAGTGAAAAACTGTATCTGCGACAAAACAGTGACTTTTTCAGGCATAGACGGTGATTTTAAGGGTAGCCTTGACAGTTATATAGATTTGAAAGAAATTTTAGGCGATAAATTTGATAAAAAAATTGCCGAAGACCTTGTAAAATGGATAACTCTGTTTGGCGATGATAAATCTATATTGAAGAAAAGAATTCTTTCAAAATACAGCTTAGATGATAAAACTTTAAAAAGAGTTACAGGCTTAAAATACAGTGGTTGGGGGCGTTTTTCAGAAAAGTTTTTAACAGGTATAATTTCAAATGTTGATGAATATGAGCAAGTAAGCATCATAGAGGCGATGTTTATAACAAACTATAATTTAATGCAACTACTTAGTAATAAATACGATTATATTAAGATAATTAACAGCGAAAGAACGATTAAAGAAGATATCACGTTAGATAATGTAAAAGAATTATACTGCTCTCCTGCAGTAAAAAAATCTATTTGGCAAGCTGTACAGATAGTTAGAGAAATTGAAAAAGTTATGAAAACCCCTCCTGCGAAACTCTTTGTTGAAGTGACACGCTCTGAAGATGATATTAAAAATCGTACGGTGTCAAGAAAAAACACTCTTTTAGAAATATACAAAAAACATTTTAAGAAAGAGTATGCAGATTTGCTTGAGGAGCTCGACCCGAAAACAGACGCTGACTTAAGGCAAAAGAAGCTTTACTTATATTTTATGCAATTAGGTAGGTGTGCATACACAAACAGAAAAATAGACATAAGTGACTTAAGTAATCAAAATTTATATGATATAGAACACATTTATCCTCGCTCTATAACTAAAGATGACAGCATTATAAATAACTTAGTGCTTGTATATAAGCCAGCAAATGCAAAAAAAGATAACAAATACCCAATACCAAAAGACTTTAGGCAAGAGAGTTTATGGACGCTTATATATGAAAAAGGTTTGATTTCAAAAACTAAATTTGAAAGACTTATGAGAACTGACGAATTTGAGCCTAAAGAACTTGAGGGATTTATAGCAAGGCAACTTGTAGAGACCTCGCAAGCCTCTAAAGCCGTGGCAGAACTCTTTAGCGATTATTTAGCTCCAAAAGGAGGAAAAGTTTGTTATGTAAAAGCCGGAAATGTTTCAGACTTTAGAAAGCACTTTGATATGCTAAAAGTGCGTGACTTAAATGATGTTCACCATGCGCACGACGCATATTTTAATATTGTTGTTGGAAATGTTTGGGACGAAAAGTTTACCAAAAATTTCTTTACAAATATTAAAGCTGAAAAATATAGTTTAAAGCCAGAAGTATTGTATAATAGAGATTATAAAAAAGGCGATGTGGTAGTATGGGATAAAGAAGAGAGCATTAAAACTGTAAAAAACGTCTTTTTAAACTCTAAAGTGCTTTTTACAAGGCATTCGTTTAAGGCGACTGGAACTTTATTTGACCAAACAATCTACAAAAAAGGTCAAGGCGAATTTGCTGTAAAAAATCCTACAAAAGCTAATGACAGAT
>CAYJFG010000163.1:0-2143 GCA_964369305.1 uncultured Eubacteriales bacterium | reverse complement strand
CTACTGCATTTCCACCTGTTGCAAACATAAGTCCTACTGCTGTTGAAAAACTAATTATCGGCATTACAATATTAACAGCCGACAATGCGTTTTCGTTTACAAAAGTAGCTACAAAAACACCGTCTACTATCATATAAGCTGACATAAAAATCATCATTATAACTGTAGGAATTGCGTATAAAATTAAAGTTTTGTAATTGAAATGTTGAGATAATGCGTTGTTTTTCATAAATGCCCCTTTTATATACCTATCGTTAGGTATATTATAAGATATAAATTTCATTCTGTCAAGTATAAATAAATGTAGAAATTTTTTTATTATTAGATCTTATTTTATAAAATTTCTAAAAAAATATTGATAAAAAAGCAAAAATGTACTATAATATGTAAAAATAGCAAAATAATGAGGTTTTTTTAATGAAAAATATCTTTAAATGCACGTTAATATTTACATTTATTTTATGTTTAATTATAAATACAGTTTATGTCAGTGCTATAGAAAACGTTAATAGCAGTGAATTAATTTTAATAGATGAAAACACAACTTCTATTGGTGGAGATTGGACTTTTGAAAATTCAACTGTTTATGCAAACCAACAGGAAAACACAAGTTTTATACTTTATCAACAAGATTTTTCCGACTTTTCTATGACATATAACATCACATCAAGCAAGACACAACAAGGGACAAGTTCATTTATTTTTAGATATCTTGAAGACACAAGCCATGTTGACTATATCAGTGCTACTATAGACTTTGATAAATCTGTTGCATATTTTTATAAGCAAGAGGGAATTTCTATTTTAAAATTGTCGCCAGAAGTTGAAATTGATATAACCGAAGAAATGCAAGTAAAAGTTGAGGCTATAGGCAATTACATTTCTCTATACATTAACGAAATTTTTGTTTGCTCTACTGGAAACGACTATACTGAAGATTTAGAGTTGTACGGACAATCTTATTTTAATGAAAGTGGTTTTATTGGTTTTTCTTCAAATAACTGCGATGCTATTATAAGCAATATTAATTACAATATAATTGACGAAAACACAACACCTTTACTTTCTGACATTTCTATAAAGTCTATTGAGGGCGAAGAAATTTATGACGTTAATTTTAACGAAACACAATTTAACTATCAATATTTTGTTGATACATTTACTGACCATGTTGAAATTTTAAGTCAAACAAAAAACATAAATACGCAAACGTATGTTACAGACGTAAACGGCGATAAAATTGATAGTAGTATTATTTTACTTACAGGACAAAACACGTTTTACGTTGTAAGCTATAACGACCATGCAACTGTTAAGTATAAAGTTAATATCTTCAAAAGAACTGTGAATAATCAATATTTTTACGAAGATTTAAGAAACCAATATCATTACAGCTTAAAAGACGGAAAACTATTTTACAATATGGGTCTTGTTAAAGTTGACGACACATACCATCAATTTAATTTATGCAGTTTAGACGTCGACGGTAAAGAGGAATTTATAACTGCACATTCAACAAGCGAAGATTTAGTTAATTTCACACCTCATGGTGTAGCGTACTATCAAAACGAGTATGGAAAGTTAATTGGTGGCACTGTTGTATATGATAGTAATAACCGTTCTGGTCTTTTTGGTGAAAATGAAGGCGGTTTTGTATCTTTAATAACTGTTTGCGGAAATGGAAATAAAGTTATACTCAAATACAGTATAGACGGCAACGTTTGGTATGATAAGGAAGATATAATTTTAGAATTAAGCGATACAAATTACACAACTACAGCCTCTAATATATCAGTAATTGAGCATGACGGAAAATGGTTTATGCTAGTTTATGATGAATATTTAAAAATTTACTCTTCAAACAATTTAATCGATTGGACTATAGAGTCAACTTATAAAACTGGATTAGATGGCGATAGTAACACAGGTTTTACTATTGACGCAAAAAATCCGTCACTTTTTAAACTTAACTATGAAGATACAACAAAATGGTTATTAATATGCGATAGTAATAATTACATCGTAGGTGATTTTTCATATTTAGAAGATGAAAAGCGTTATGAATTTACACCTGATTACAACGGCAAATTTGATTTTGGCTCCGATTTACAAGCTATGAATATCTACTATATTGACTCAAACG
>CAYJFG010000162.1:0-2381 GCA_964369305.1 uncultured Eubacteriales bacterium | reverse complement strand
AGTACTAAAATAAAATATTTTTCAAAACTTAACTGGGACTGTCGCATTTAAAAAAATTTCGTCATATTACACAAGTTTATTGTAGGGGCTAAATCCATTTTCGCCCAAAATTTACGTATTTACAGGTGAAAAGGGAGCATATGGAATGCTCACCTACAAATATTTGTTAATATTCATCTTAATGCGACAGCCCCATAGAAAAAGAAGGAGAGTAGATATGAAAAAAATATCAAATTATATTAAAAAAACTATTACAATAATACTATGTCTTTGTATTTTAGTAACAGCACCAATAACTACTAAAGCATCAGCTCATGGTATGGCAGAATTTATTGTAGAAGAGCTTATTTCAACAGGTATGATAGTAGTAGGTATTTCTGTTGCAGAAACAGCAGATATTACAGAAAACAACCTTGATGATAAAGTTTTCTCTATGATAACGAAAGCGTTTTTAGGAGATCATATTTTCCAAGGCTTACACGAAGTAGCACATATGTGCGAGGAAATTTTGCATGAACTTGAAAATATAGAACATCAACTAGATGACTATACTACTAAAGTAGAAAGTATGCTCGGCAAAGAAATGTATCAAACAAATAAAACTGAGTTAGATGATACATGGGAAAAAGAAGTTAGTAGTTATTTAGAAAATAATAATTTGCAAATAGCTTTAAATAGATTTAAAGATTATATGCAAGCTGGAATAGATTATCAAAACGGAGAAATAACAAAAACTCAACTAGAACAATGGGAAAATTTAATGTTTACTGAGTTTAGTAAAATATATGCTTCAAAAATGGGTGGCTTCAATATTGAAGCTGATATAGATGATAAAAAAGAAGTAGTATTTAGCGATTACACAGTTTATGATATAATCTCAAAAGCTATAGATAATCTTGTGTTAGCTTTAAATGATGATATGACTAAATCATATGCAGACGCAGCAGCCCAATTTGCGTATGTTAGTGTTCCGTTTGCTGATGAGCAGTATCAAATTGTATATAATGAGATGTCAAAACAAATATACGAGATTATTACACTTGAAATGATGCTTCAAGAATATATGGCTCAACAAACGTATTTTTACAGTGAAGTTAAAAATGAGGACATTACTCAAAACGATGCAATAAAAAGACAAAACGATGACCTTAATAGCCTTAACGAAAAATTAGCAGAAGAAATTACTAAATATCTACAAAGTGACATTGACTTTAAAGATAACAACGATGTTAAATATTCTATAAAATTAAATGAATATATGAAACCACAAGATACTGTTGCTACAAATTATAATAACAGTTCTTACCAAAGTAAACATACAGAAGAGTTTGTAAGAACACATGGTTACGACCCAGTTATTACAGAAAAATATAATGTTTCTTCTAATAGCAAGTATATACAAAATCCAGACCAATTTAATAAGTTTGGTATAATTGGAAATGATGGTAAAATTAACACATACTATTTACTAGAGCCAAAATCTAGGGAAGAAATGATGATGGCAGTTATTAACCATTCGCATGACAGCTTAAATATGTTGTCGGCAGATGGATATAACTTACTACATGGTGACTATAAAGACGGATTAAACGAGTTTAGTTTAATCGACAGCAGTAGCGACCTAAATCCAATGACACAAACAAATATATATTCAATTTTAAACAAAACTCCTAGTTCGTTCTTCTCAAGGTTCTACTCAGCAGAGGGATTAAGACAAAGTGGCGACTCTCTATTTTTCCTTACAACTATGCTTGACGAAACAGGAATACAAGGAACTAGAAATTTAACAGTGATAAAGGCAGATCAAACTAGCGATACAAGTTTAGCACAAGAAGAAATTAACTTTGACGACATCGAAAACACTTACTTATTTGGTGCTATTTATAAACACACAGGTGACGAATATAAAGTTACATATAATACTCAACAAGACACAAGCATAAATAAAGTAGATGTAACAATTACAAGTTCAGAAAAGTTAAACGATGAAAACATGGACGAAACAAGCATAACTACAACTCCTGGCGATAAATTAAACGTAAATATCAAACTACTTAATAGCGATTATATTATTGACGAAGTTATACTTAGAAGAAATAACGACGCTAGCTTAGATGAGCTTGTTATTTCTGGCGAAGATATGGAAGATTTGCTAGTAAAAAATGCAGATGGTTCTTATGATTTATCTTTATATACACCATATTCAAATGCTAACTTAGTAGTAAATACAAAACAAAAACATTCATTAAGTGTAGAAAACACAAACAACATGGACGGTACACTTACAATTGCTGAAAACAGTGTAAAAGAATACTATGTGGTAGGCGATGAAGTTACAGTTACAGCAGATAACTTAGTATCTAAAGCATTTGTAGAATATG
>CAYJFG010000161.1:0-2440 GCA_964369305.1 uncultured Eubacteriales bacterium | reverse complement strand
CGGTCTCCAAAACCGCGTGTCGAGGGTTCAAGTCCTTCTGCCCCTGCCACTAAAGTAAGATGTTAAACTAAAATTTTTCATCTTATTTTTTTATTGTAAATAAATGCTACTATGGCTCAGCAGGTAGAGCACGTCCTTGGTAAGGACGAGGTCGTCGGTTCAAGTCCGATTAGTAGCTCCAATAAAAAACACTCAAAAACGCTTATAAATAGGCTGTTTTGAGTGTTTTTTTACTTTTATTACAAACATTTTAAAAACTTAATTTTAGCAATAAATAGCACTTTTTTAATGTTTTTTGAAACATTAAGTAGTCAAAAAAATAAAATTTTTTTCTAAAAAACTATCGATATACCACTCAATGTCAAGTAATATGCTAGATGTTATTATATGTATCTTGTTAAACAATCAACATTTAACGCAAAAGTTATTGACACGTAATTAAATACGTAATATAATATATAATATATGATAAAGACAGTAGAAAGCTAGGTGAAATATGGAACTGAATATCGAAATTTTGCATAAACTGAGCAAAGAAGAAAAAATTATATGGAAAAATCATGCGGCAAAAAGAATGAAACAAAGAAATATAAAAACTAGTGATGTTGAAAAGTGTATTGCAACTGGTGAAATAATAGAAACATATAACTCTGATTATCCAGCTCCTAGTTGCTTAGTTTTAGGTTTATCTGTATGCAATAAATATTTACACGTAGTTTGTAGCATTTATCAAGATATGCTGTGTATAATAACTACATATTTTCCAACTAGCGAAGAATGGGAAAAAGATTTAAAAACAAGAAAGGTAGTAAACTAGTATGAATTGTTTTATGTGCAAAAGCGGGGTTTTAAAAGAAAAATTAAAAAACTATATTGTTGATTTAGACCATTGCATTATTATTGTAAAAAATGTTCCATCACTTGTTTGTGAGCAATGTGGCGATGTTTACTATACTAATAAGGTTATGAAACAACTTGAGGAAATCGTTGATAAATTGGAACAAAATTCGCAAACATTTTCTCAAGAACTCTCTATTGTAGAATACACAAAAATGACAGCATGAAACCGATTTAAAAGGAGCTTAATTATGAAGAACAATTATCGTTTTATCGCTGTTTTAGAACAAGAGAACGACACTTATGGTGTGTATTTTCCAGACCTAGACGGTTGCGTTACAGGTGGTAATACTGTAGATGAAGCTATTGAAAACGCAAAAGAAGTGTTAAAACTTCATATATTCACCATGGAGCAAGACGGCGATATTATACCAGAACCTTGCGATTTAACTAGCTTAAAATTAGCAAGCAACGAAATACCTATAATTACTGAAGTATATATGAAAGCATTTAGGGAAAAGATGAACGAAAGGTTTATAAAGAAAACACTATCTATACCAAATTGGCTTAACACTGAAGCCGAGCAAAGAGGTATTAATTTTTCTAAAACGTTACAAAATGCACTTATAAACGAATTACATTTATAGAATAATTTTGAGGGACTATTGCATTAAGAAATTTTTTCGCTAAAACAACCTATTGTAGAGACAAACTTCCACGCCTGTTTTGAAAAATACCAAGCATCAATGCTAAACCTTTTGTTCGTAACATTGGTTCGTCGGTTCAAGTCCGATTAGTAGCTCCAATAAAAAATCTTGATAAGCAAATTTAGTTTATCAAGGTTTTTTATTTTGTTGATTATAACGTAGTATTTTAGTATAATAAATTTATTAAAATAGAAAGGGTGTGCAATATGCCTAAGATAAATAATGACTGGCTTTCTGTTATTGGTGACGAATTTGAAAAACCATATTATAAAGATTTACGCAAATTTTTAGCAAACGAATATAAAACAAATACTATATACCCTGATAAAGATGATATTTTTAATGCTTTTAATTACACGCCGTACAGTAAAGTTAAGGTGTTAATTCTAGGACAAGACCCATACCACAATGTAAACCAAGCACATGGACTTTGCTTTTCTGTAAAACCTGAGCAAACTAAGTTACCACCATCACTTATAAATATTTTTGGAGAATTACAATCCGATTTAGGATATACACCTCCAAATAATGGATATTTAAAAAAGTGGGCTGATCAAGGTGTATTACTTTTAAACACTGTATTAACTGTTAGGGAGCATCAGGCAAACTCTCATCAAAACAAAGGCTGGGAAATTTTCACCGACAGTGTTATTAAAGCTGTAAATAATATTGATAGACCAATTGTAATTCTTCTTTGGGGTCGCCCTGCACAAAATAAAGCTTCCATGCTTACAAATAAAAATCATTTAGTTTTAAAAGCACCTCACCCAAGCCCATTATCTGCATATCGTGGTTTTTTCGGTTGTAGACATTTTAGTAAATGTAATGATTTTCTAACAGAGAATGGAGAATGTCCTATAGATTGGAATTTAACATAATTACACAATTATTTTACA
>CAYJFG010000160.1:1155-2482 GCA_964369305.1 uncultured Eubacteriales bacterium | reverse complement strand
TTACTGCCAATTTATTAAGTCTTGTGCCTTATTTTAAATAGGTACAGGGCTTTTTTTAGGAGTGAAATATTATGGAAACAAGAATAGCACATATAGGTATTTTAATTGAGGAGCAAGCAGACGTTTCAAAAGTAAATGCAATTTTGTCTGAGTTTTCAGAGTACATAGTTGCTAGAATGGGAGTTCCTTATAGAGAAAAAAACGTTAATATAATTAGCGTTGTAATTGATGCACCGCAAGATAAAATAAGTTCATTATCAGGCAAACTCGGCATGGTAAAAGATGTATCATCTAAAACATTATATACAAAAAGGTAGTGTGAAATGTTAAATTTAATTAATAAGCTAAAAGAAAATAAAAATTTAGATGAAAACGAATTATTATATCTAATAGCAAATTTAGATGAAGAAACAAGTCAGTATCTACATAAAATGGCAAGAGAAATTACGTTTAAAACTTATGGGTTTAAGATTTATATTAGAGGTCTTGTAGAAATATCAAATTTTTGTAAATGTAACTGTTTTTATTGTGGTATTAGAAAATCAAATAAAGATTTGCTGAGATACAGGCTTAATAAAGAAGATATAATGTACTGTTGTGAAGAGGGCTATAATCTAGGTTTTAGGACATTTGTACTACAAGGTGGTGAAGATTTATTTTATAGTGACGACATATTATGCGACATTATTTATGAAATAAGAAATAAATATAACGACTGTGCAATAACTTTATCGCTTGGCGAAAGAAGTTACAACAGTTATAAAAAACTTTTTGATGTAGGTGCAAATAGATATCTACTAAGACATGAAACTATAGATAACAAGCACTACAATATGTTACACCCAAAAAATATGGACTTAGAAAAACGAAAAGAATGTTTATATAACCTTAAAAGTATAGGATATCAAACAGGTACAGGTTTTTTAGTTGGTTCACCATTTCAAACTATAAACCATATAGTAAAAGACTTAAAATTTTTAAAAGAATTTAACCCACAAATGGTAGGTATAGGACCATTTTTACCATCTAAAAATACACCTTTTGAAAATTATAAAGCAGGTGACACCAATTTATGTTTGAACTTGCTTTCTATAATTAGGTTAATGTTGCCTTATGCATTAATTCCCTCAACAACGGCACTAGGAACTGCAACGAAAGACGGAAGAGAAAAAGGAATATTAAGTGGTGCAAATGTTATTATGCCCAATTTATCGCCACTAAATAAGCGGAAATTATATTCGCTTTATGATAATAAAATTGCAACAGGTATGGAGGCTGCACAAAGTATAGAAATGCTTAAAAATAATTTTAGCAAATTAGGGTATGA
>CAYJFG010000160.1:0-1145 GCA_964369305.1 uncultured Eubacteriales bacterium | reverse complement strand
TAAAATATATGTATAATCCAAAGTCAAAAAATGCTTTAGAGTTTATAAGCGATGAGGAAATTTTAAAAACTATAGAGTATGCAGAAGAAAATAAAAATAATGTACAACTTATAAGAAGTATAATTGAAAAAGCAAAAGCTTGTAAGGGGATCACATATAAAGAAGCTACAGTGCTTTTACTATGTGATCTAAAAGAAGAAATAAACGAGATATATAAGCTTGCAAAAGAGATAAAACAAAAGTTTTATGGTGATAGGATAGTAATGTTTGCACCACTTTATTTATCAAATTATTGTGTTAATGGTTGTGTTTATTGCCCTTATCACTATCAAAATAAAAGTATTACTAGAAAAAAACTATCTCAAAAAGAGATTGAAGAAGAAGTTATAGCACTGCAAGATATGGGGCATAAAAGGCTTGCTCTTGAAACTGGAGAAGACCCAATCAACTCACCAATTGAATACGTGCTTGAAAGTATAAAAACTATTTATTCAATAAAACATAAAAATGGTGCTATTAGAAGGGTAAATGTAAATATTGCAGCTACAACAGTTGAAAATTACAAAAAACTAAAAGATGCAGGAATTGGCACATACATTTTATTCCAAGAAACGTATAATAAAGCAAATTATGAAATGTTACATCCAAAAGGACCTAAACATAATTATGCATATCATACAGAAGCTATGGATAGAGCTATGCAAGGCGGAATTGATGATGTCGGTATTGGTGTTTTATTCGGACTTAATATGTATAAATGCGACTTTGTAGGACTTTTAATGCACGCAAATCATCTAGAGGAAACATACGGCGTAGGTCCCCATACTATAAGCGTTCCTAGAATTTGTCCTGCTGATGATATAGATGTTGGCGACTTCTCAAATTCAATAAGCGATGAAATTTTCCAAAAAATCGTAGCAATAATTAGAATAGCAGTGCCATATACAGGTATGATAATTTCTACTAGAGAGTCAAAGGAGAGTAGGGAAAAAGTGCTTGAATTAGGTATATCACAAATTAGCGGTGGGTCTAAAACAAGCGTTGGCGGATACGCTACAGAAGAAAAAGAAGAGGAAAACTCAGCTCAATTTGATATAAGCGACAATAGAACGCTTGATGAAGTTGTAAATTGGCTTTTAAGTATA
>CAYJFG010000159.1:0-2570 GCA_964369305.1 uncultured Eubacteriales bacterium | reverse complement strand
TATAATAATGAAAATATTAGTATTGCATACATTGATACATCTTTGCATAATTGTATAAACGTTATAAAAGAAAAAATGTTAGCGGGAGCATTTCTATTTGATGTTGATTATTCTAATGATATTAAAAAGAGTTATAATAATTTAACTGACATTATCAAACAAGCATCTGTATATGCTATATCTAATAATGGCTCTAAAATCGAAAAAATCACATTAATTAATTTTAAAGAAAGCACTAAATTTTATGATAGTTATTTAAAAGAAATTGAAAAACAATTAAGACTATAAGGAGGGTAAATATGTCTACACATTACACCGAAGCAGACTACGAAAATTCAGTTATAGAACTATTTCAAGATATGGGCTACACGCACATATACGGCCCTGACATTGAGCGTAATTTTAATAGTCCATTATATGATGAAGAATTAGAAGATAGCCTTAGACGAATTAACAAAAACGCTCCTTATGATGCGGTTAAAGATGCTTTGTATAAACTCCGCAATATTGAAAATGCACAGCTTGTAGAAAAAAATGCAATTTTTATGGATTATCTCCAAAATGGTATAGATGCACGATACCTAGAAAAAGGAGAGGAACGCTCTAAGCTTCTTTATTTAATTGATTATGTAGAGCCTACAAACAACTCATATATAGTCGCTAATCAATGGACATTTACAGAAAACAGCGAAAAGCGACCAGACGTAATTCTTTTTATAAATGGCTTACCGTTAGTTTTGATTGAGCTTAAATCACCATCAAGAGAAGAGACCGATGCGTCAGAGGCGTACTTGCAACTTCGTAATTATATGCATGAAATACCGTCGATGTTTGTTTATAATGCAATTTGTGTATTAAGCGATCAGTTGACATCAAAAGCAGGTACAATAACTTCTGGTGAAGATAGATTTATGGAATGGAAAACAAAAGACGGAAGTTATGAAAATACACAATATGCACAATTTGATACTTTTTTTGAGGGCATTTTTAGCAAAGAGAGATTGCTTGATATAATTAAAAACTTTATTTGCTTTTCAAACGAGGGGACAAAGTTAATAAAAATACTTGCTGGTTATCATCAATATTTTGCAGTTAAAAAAGCTGTAACACTTGCAAAAAAAGCCACTCAAACAGACGGCAAAGGTGGTGTTTTTTGGCATACACAAGGTAGCGGAAAATCACTATCAATGGTATTTTATGCACACCTCTTACAACAAGCACTTAACTCACCAACAATAGTTGTGCTTACTGATAGAAACGACCTTGACGACCAATTATATAGTCAATTTTCTAAATGCAAACATTTTTTAAGGCAAACTCCAATACAAGCAACGTGTAGAAAACTTAGTGAAAAACCTGCAAAAGATGATGTAGGCTTAAAAGATTGGCTAAATGGTAGACAAGCTAACGGTATTATTTTTACTACAATGCAGAAGTTTGAAGAATCACTTGAGCCGTTATCTGAAAGAAAAAATATTATAGTTATGGCTGATGAGGCACACCGTGGCCAATATGGAATGGAAGAAAGAGCAAAAACTATTATCAACGAAAAAGGCGAAGAAGAAACAAAAATAGTTAAAGGTACAGCTCGAATTATAAGAGATAGTCTACCTAATGCTACTTACATAGGTTTTACGGGTACGCCAATTTCATCTAAAGATAGGTCAACTCGTGAGGTGTTCGGAGATTATATAGACATTTACGATATGACACAAGCCGTTGAGGACGGAGCAACTCGTCCAGTTTACTATGAAAGCAGAGTTATAAAGCTAAAACTTGACGAAAACACATTAAATCTTATTGACAGTGAATATGACTTAATGGCTATGAGTGCCGATGATGATGTTATAGAAAAAAGCAAACGTGAACTTGGAAGAATGGAAGCTATATTAGGTGCTGATAGTACATTAAATTCTTTAGTGGGAGATATTTTAGAGCATTACGAAAATCATAGACAACATGAGTTGACAGGTAAGGCAATGATAGTTGCGTATTCACGAGAAATTGCTTTAAAAATATATCGCAAAATTTTAGATTTACGACCTAACTTTGAGGAAAAAGTCGCAGTTGTTATGACATCAAGTAATAAAGACCCAGAAGAATGGCGAGAGATTATAGGGAACAAAACTTACAAAGAGGAATTAGCAAAGAAATTTAAAGATAATAACAGTACGCTTAAAATCGCAATTGTTGTTGATATGTGGCTTACAGGGTTTGACGTTCCGTCACTTGCTACTATGTATGTTTATAAACCTATGCAAGGTCATAATCTTATGCAGGCGATTGCTCGTGTTAATAGAGTATTCAAGGAAAAAGAGGGTGGCTTAGTTGTTGACTATGTAGGCATTGCGTCTGCGTTAAAACAAGCGATGAACGACTACACCACAAGAGATAAGAAAAATTACGGTGATACAGATGTAAGCAAAGTTGCATACCCTAAATTCCTTGAAAAACTTTCAATTTGTAGAGATTTATTTTATGGTTACGATTACACATTGTTTACGAAGGGAACAAATTTAGAAAGAGCAAAAACAATAAGTGGTGCAGTCAATTTTATTGTAGATAGAGAA
>CAYJFG010000158.1:0-2595 GCA_964369305.1 uncultured Eubacteriales bacterium | reverse complement strand
GTGAATAGTGAATAGTGAAAAGTGAATAGTGAATAGTGAAGAGTGAAGAGTGAATGTGAAAATCCTTGCGGATTTTTTTATTTATAAAGGGCGTTTGCTATTTATAGTATCTGCTTTTGTCTTTTAATTACGAATTACGCATTACGAATTACGCATTATAAATCACGCATTACGAATTACGCATTATAAAGTGAAATACTAGGAGGAATTAAAATGTTATATAGAAAATTAATAAAAGGCGGAGATGACCTATCTACACTTGGGTTTGGTTGTATGCGTTTTGTATGTAAAGATGGTAATATAGATGAAGAACTTGCCCATAAACAAATGCTTTTAGCTTATGAAAATGGTGTAAATTATTATGATACGGCGTATCCGTATCTTGATGGAAAAAGCGAGGGTCTTTTAGGTGACTTTATAAAAAAATATGATTTAAGGGATAAAATTTATATTGCTGACAAAATGCCTACTTATTGGGTAAAAGAGCAAAAGCAACTTGAAGAATATTTTTCAACACAACTTGAAAGGCTTCAAACAGATTATATAGACTATTACTTGATGCACGCTTTAGGTAGCTATGAAGAGTGGTGCAAATTAAAAGATTTAGGTATTACTTCTTTTATAGAAGAAAAAAAGGCAAAAAATCAGATAAGATATGTAGGGTTTTCGTTCCACGGCAGACAAGAAGAGTTTATGAAGATTTTACAGGATTATAGTTGGGATTTTTGCCAAATTCAATTTAACTATTTAGACGAATATTATCAAGCAGGTTTAAAAGGGCTTAAAAAAGCATATGAACTTGGAATTGGTGTAGTTATTATGGAACCGCTTAGAGGCGGTAGCCTTGGCGATAAAGCTCCTACTGCTGTAAAAAAATACTTTAACTCTAAAGATACAGAAAATTCATGTGCATATTGGGCGTTGCGTTACGTTTTAAATTTTGAAGAAGTAGGACTGCTTTTAAGTGGTATGAATAACGTAAGTCATGTTATGGAAAATATAAAAGCTGTAAACGTTTCTACTCCTAATAGCTTAACAAATGACGAAATAGAGATGATTGAATATGCTAAAAAATTGACACGCTCGCTTATGAAAGTGCCTTGCACTGGTTGTAACTACTGTATGCCTTGTCCTAAAGGAATAAATATACCTCAAACTTTTGAGGAATATAACAACAAACGTTTGTCAGGTAAAAGGTATAAAAATCTTAAATCTAAAATTAAATCAGCAGAAAGCGTACCGCAAAATCATCAAGCAGATATATGTATTAAATGTGGTAAATGTATAAAAGCTTGTCCACAGTATATTGAAATACCTATGCAACTTGAAAATTATAAAAATTCATTTACAAATAACGCCTTGCGTTTTAAAGTTAAGGCTAAACTAAAAAAATCTTAAATTAAGTTAGGTGACTATTATTAAAAGTTTAAATATAAAAAATTTGACATTAAGTGCTTTGTTTATAGCGTTAGGTATTGTGTTGCCTTTTGCTACTATGAATATTCCATCAATTGGAAATATGCTGCTACCTATGCATATTCCTGTTTTGCTTTGTGGAATTGTCTGTTCAAAATATCACGGTATGGCGGTAGGTTTCATATTACCGTTTATGCGTTCGTTTTTGATAGGATCTCCGCCGTTATTTCCAAATGCTACGGCTATGGCGTTTGAACTTTTGGCGTATGGATTTATTATAGGTCTTGCGTATGAAAAACTACCTAAAAAGAATATATTTATATACGTTTCTCTGTTTATATCGTTGATAGTTGGCAGAGTTGTGTGGGGTGTTACAATGTTTGCTTTATCTGTAGGATTTAACGTGACATTCTCAGCTCAAATATTTATAGCAGGAGCCTTTGCAAATGCAATTCCAGGTATTATTTTGCAAGTTATTTTAATTCCAACTATTATTATGATTTTGAAAAAGCAAGGTGTTTTAAAATATGCAACAAATACAATCGCTTGATATCAACATATTAACATCAAAAATTGATAAAATATTAAAAGAAAAGAACCACATAATCATCGGTATAGATGGTTATTGTGGTTCTGGCAAAACAACCCTTAGTAATGCTTTAGCAGATAAATATAATGCAAGCATTATAAGGGTTGATCATTTTTTCTTAACTCCTGAACAAAGAACTAAAAAAAGGCTTGAAACAGCAGGCGAAAACATAGACCATGAAAGACTTTTAAGCGATGTTTTAATACCTTTAAAAGATAAAAAAGATTTTTCGTACAAACCTTTTGACTGTAGCAAAGGTGCTTTAGGTACGCCTGTTTTTATAAAAAATAAATCTGTAAATATCGTAGAGGGTTCGTATAGTATGCATAAAAATCTGTTGCCTTTTTACGATTTAAAAGTTTTTTTATCAGTAGATTATGATAAACAGTTAAAAAGACTTAAATTACGAGATGAAAACAAATTGCAAATGTTTATAGATTTATGGATACCGCTTGAACAAAAGTATTTTAACGAATGTAAAATAGCTCAAAAAGCTGATATAATATTTAATTCGTAATGCGTAATTAATTCGTAATTCGTAATTCGTAATGTGTAATTAATTCGTAATTCGTAATGCGTAATTCGTAATT
>CAYJFG010000157.1:0-2622 GCA_964369305.1 uncultured Eubacteriales bacterium | reverse complement strand
ATTTTAAGGAGTAACATTTTATGAGTTTAGATTATGACGCAGTTTTTTACGAGGAAAATGTTCTTAACTACAAATTAGGCAAAGAGTTAAAAGAAAAATTTAGTTATTTGCAGTGGTATCCTATAGAAAGTCATAATAGGATAAAAGAGTTTTATTCTTCACCTAATAAAGATTTTGCAAAGCTTAAAAAGCATTTGATTATAGGAACACGAAAAACGCACAAATATACAGAAAATCATAAGGTGTCTGACTGGTTAGTGCCTTTTACGTCGTCAGGTTGTAGGGCTATTTGTCTTTATTGTTATTTAGTTTGTAATTATAATAAGTGTTCATATTTGAGAGTTTTTGTCAACCGTGAAGAGATGATGGAAAAACTTTTAAAGCGTGACAGTAAATTTGAATTTCCAAACACTTTTGAAATAGGAAGCAACAGTGATTTACTTTTAGAAAATGACGTTACAAATAATTTGCCGTGGATTATTGAAACGTTTGCAAAAAACGCAAAAGGCAATTTAACATTTCCAACAAAGTTTAGCAATGTAAACTCGCTTTTAAATTTAGAACATAAAGGAAAAGTTATTTTTAGAATGAGCATAAACCCTGAGGAAATTATACAAAAAACTGAATTTTTAACGTCTAATTTAATAGATAGAATTACAGCACTGAACAAAATGGCACAAGCAGGCTACAAAGTTGGTTTGCTTATTGCACCTGTAATTATTGTTGATGATTGGCAAGAGATGTACAGTCGTCTTATTGACACACTTGCTTTTTCTCTGTCGCCAATAGTTAAAAAAGAGGGATTTATAGAAATAATACTTATGACTTACAGTTATATTCATAATGCAATTAATAGCGAAGCTTTCCCAAATGCATTACCTATTTTTGATAAATCAATAATGACTGGTAGAGGTCGTGGGAAATATTGTTACACAGTTGAAACTAGAAAAATAGTAGAAACATTTTTAACAAAAAAAATAAAGGATACACTTAATATGCGTATCCTCTATATATCTTGATTAAATAGTGAAAAGTGAATAGTGAATAGTGAATAGTGAATAGTGAAAAGTGAATAGTGAATAGTGAAAAGTGAAAAGTGAATAGTGAATAGTGAACGTTAAAATCCTTGCGGATTTTTTTATTTATAGTTTTCAATTTTTAATTCTCAATTCTCAATTCTCAATTCGTTTTTTATCCTTTTATTTTAAATGCTGATTTTGGTGCTTTGCAAATTGGGCAAATATAATCATCAGTTAATTCTTCAAAAGGGTGGTGAGAATCGTTATAAACGTAACCGCAGATAGGACAAACGTAATCTATTATAGAATTGTCCTCGTTATCATGTGCTTGATATGTTGGTGCATTTTTAGGTGCTTTACCTTTAATAACAGTTTTATAATAATTATAAGTCATAGGTGCAGTGTCTGTAGTTTCATCGCTACCAGCAATTACTTCCGCAATAAAAACAGTATGTGTTGGAGTTTCAACGCTATTAACTACTTTGCATAAAAACCAACAACAAATATTTTCTCTCAGTACAGGTTGTCCCTCACGCAAAACTTTATAATTTAAGTTTTCCAATTTATCGTTATTTCTACCAGATGTAAAACCTAAAGCACCTACAACAGCACCTGAGGTATCTTCTGATAGAACAGAAACTGAAAATTCGCCAGTGTTTTTAATATTTTCGTTAGTGTAGTTTTCGTGATTAACGCTAACGCCTATTATCATTGGAGATGCACATATTTGAAACACAGTATTAACAATAGATGCTGTAGGGATGTTGTTTTGATTTTTAGTTCCTAAAGCATACATACCATATGATAAGCTACTTAATATTTGTGGATTCATGGTAATTCCTCCCTGAATTTAATTTCAACTTTAGTATATCATGAAATTAAAGCAAAAATCAATAGTTTTAAGATAAAATTTAGTAATTTTGTCTATTATTTTAAAAAGCTCCAATTATACCAGCAATATATTTTTGAATTAATAGTAAATCGGCTGAACTAACGCTACCGTTCTTGCTTGTGTCAGCAGATAATAGTTGATTGTTATTAAGTACAGATATATTTGCTAGGTGTTTTTGAAGTGTTAGAACGTCTATTGAGTTTATGTTTCCATCGTTATTTATATCGCCAATTGTTATAGGTGATGCAGACGAAAATTCAAAACCGTTATTTTGAGCATATGTTTGAGCGTGTGAATTTGCAGTGCCATAAATTTTAAAAGTATCCATTTTAACAGGTGTTTCTAAACTGCCTTTTGCATAGTAACCAAAAGCATAATTACTTATAGAAGTAACAGTTGATGGTATAGAAACTTCTTCAAGGTTTAAACAGTTGTAAAAAGCATTTTCTTCTATAGTTTTAACATTACTGCCTATTTGCAAATGTGTTAAAGATAAATTACTAGCAAAAGCATAACCGCTAATAGTTTTAACTCCGTTACCTATTATAATACTATCAACTTCTATATTATCAGAAAAAGCTTTATATCCAATTGTTTCAACGCTGTCTGGCAAGTTTATGCTTTGTAGACGCACGCTTGATAAAAATGCTTCTGACTCAATTGTTTTAAGTTTTTTTGAAAAAACAATATTTTCTAAATAATTTAGTTGAA
>CAYJFG010000156.1:0-2642 GCA_964369305.1 uncultured Eubacteriales bacterium | reverse complement strand
GGTTCTTTCAGGCTCAATTGGAGCTATTGTAGCAGTTAATAAAAAGAGTAAGGCATTTAAAATTAAATGACTATAAATGTATAATTAAACAATACAAGACTAAACTTTTAATGGAGGCGACTTTAAGATGAAAATTAACTTTAAAACATTAATTATTTCTATTGCTATACCTTTACTCGTTGGAATGTTATCAGGCTTTATAACAGGCTCTAGTGCAGATATATACAGCAATTTAAACACACCGCCACTTTCTCCACCGTCTATCCTTTTCCCCATCGTTTGGACTATTTTATATATACTTATGGGTGTTTCCTCGTATTTAGTATATACATCAGACGCACCTAAAACTGAGAAAATGGAAATACTAAGAATTTATGGTTTACAACTTCTAGTTAATTTTATTTGGCCAATTTTATTTTTTAACTTTAATCTATATTGGTTTTCTTTTGTATGGATATTACTTTTAATCTTTTTAATAGTTATAATGATTTTTAGAATGAAAAAAGTTTCTCCTATTGCTGGTTTTTTACAAATTCCATATTTAATTTGGGTTGTCTTTGCAACATATTTAAATTTAGCTATTGCGATTTTAAATTAAATTACTTATTTAAATCACTATTATTTAATCTATTAATAGTGATTTTATTATATTCTTCTAATCTTTCTTTACTAATAAAAATCTCTACACACTCATTACACATACCTAGTACTCTGTGTCAATCAAAACTTTACGTAACTGTCGGTTATTTTTGCTTAAAACTGCGTTGTCGTCGGTCGTATACGCCAGTATTACTCCCTCCTTCGTCTTGTTTTAAACAAAAATTCCACGGCATCTATTGTAAACTTTTAACTGACACAGAGTACTAGTGAATTTAAACTAATATTTTGAAGCTTACATTTGTTATTATCTTGATAAATGCATAAATTATATTCACAATCCATATTTTTCTCCTCTAAATTAAGTTTTTATATTATTATCCTATATTTCAAATCAAAAGTCAACGGTATTCCGAATTACTTTTGATTTTTTATTTGAGATAATAAAGTTACGGAATATCTAAATCTAAGGGGTAATTTTATGAATACAACTGAACTTATATCAAATAGAATTTTACAATTATGCACAGAGAAAAGTATAACTATAGGCAAACTCTGCACTATGTCTGGCTCAACTGGTTCAACAATAAGCGATATTGTAAACGGTGTTACTAAAAATCCAGGTGTTTTAACTATAAAAAAACTTTGTGACGCACTTGATATTACACTTGCACAATTTTTTGATACACCAGAATTTAATAATTTACAGCAAGAACTTAAATGAATTAACCCTTTAATTTAATTATATCATAAACGCAATACAAACGCAATGCAGATATTTATTTAATTTAAAAATACAATAGTACATATAATTGTATTGCGAGGTGTACTATGAGTAAATTCAAAATCCCATCTATCCCACCAACAACTAATAAAACTATTCGTTTCCCGAATAATTTAATTGAGGAAGTTGAAAGTCTTATTGTAAATAAAGATTGTACTTTCTCAGCTTTTGTTATTGCTGCTGTTAAATCAGCTGTTCAGGAAATAAAAAATGAAGAATAGATAGTGGTTTAAAATATTACCTTACTATCATAAGGGTATATGTATTTCAAAGTGCTTGGTGCAGAATTTAAAGTGTTAATTAATAATTTTAAAAACCGACAAAAACAATTTTAATCGCCTGTTTTTGTCGGTTTATTTAATTTATTATTTTAGCTTGTTTCATAATCAATATGTAAGATTATGAATTTATAATAGAAAATTGCTTTTCATTTCTAACAACAAAGCTTCTTATGTAAATATAATCAATTATTGTAACTGCTACACCATATCCAACAACTAAGAAAGAGAATATCTCGAATTGCAATAAAACACTTAAAAATAAAAATCCATTCCATACAATTGTTCCTATATACATTCCTGCTGGTTTAAATTCCTTTATTACATCAATTTCCCCTACTAACATTGCCTTTGACATTTTTATCCATCTTATACTTACAAATAAATTCGCACCACCTACAAGCAAAATAATAAAAGTACCAAATAAAATTTCATCTTCATTAGAATACCTATAACTACTAAGATCTACAAAGCTAAGTAACGCTATAAAAATTTGCAAACCTCCTAAAATAATCCCTAAGATTGATGATGTTTTTACCCTTTTAGATAATTCTGCCATTAATCCTTTATCATTGTTATTAGCACTATAGTTACTTGTATACTGTGAATTAACATTTTGATTAGGTTCATTTTTTCTCTTACCCGTATTCTTTTCACTACCACAATGAGGACAAAACTTTATATCACTACTACTTTTCTCACCACAGCTGACACAAAAATTTTCTTTCAAAATTTCCTGTTTTGTTCCGCAACTAGAGCAAAATACCACCTCATTTTTTAAGTCTATCCCACAATTCGTACATTTTTTCACCATAAATAAACCTCCTATTAGTTTTATAAAACCAAAAAACATACATGAACTATTTTTAAATTATTTTAATAAAGTATTAAAAGTTTTCATGTATTTTTTGACTACTTTATTATATTATAATACTAGTTTATCGTTTTGTCAACTATTAAATCGTTTTTAAGTGCAGAAAATT
>CAYJFG010000155.1:0-2644 GCA_964369305.1 uncultured Eubacteriales bacterium | reverse complement strand
AAGAAGTGGTCTTGTAGTATCGTTTTTTAATCGTCTTTTTACCGTTGATAACGTCACATCTATAAAAACTATTATATTTTCGTCTTTTATAGCGTTTACGTTACGCTCAAAACATAATGCACCACCGCCTACGCTTATAACTGAGTTTTTTTTGTCTGCAATACTTATAATTTGAAGGTGTTCAAGCTCTCTAAAATATTCTTCGCCTTTTCTTTCAAAAATTGTTTTTATCGACGTTTTTTGTTCGTTTTCAATAGCTCTGTCAGTATCTACAAATGTAAAACCTAGTTTTTTTGCTAAAGCTTTACCAACTGTAGTTTTTCCGCAACCCATAAAGCCACACAAAATTATATTTTTATTTTTAGACATTCGTTTAACCTCTTATTTAAATTTATTTTCAGGTTCTATAACACATTTATCGTAGATAGCCTTAATCTGCTCGTCTGTAAATTTTGTGTTGTTCCATATTTTATGTGCTTTTGCAGCTTGCAAAATAAGCATATATAAACCATTTGAATAATTTATAACATTATCTTTTGCCATTTTTAAAAGATTGGTTTCAATTGGATTATAAATGGTATCAAAAACATAGTTGCATTTTTTTAACACATTTTCACTTACAGGGCTATTTTCAACGTTTGGATACATACCAACAGGTGTGCCATTTACAAGTAAATCGATGGTAATATGTTCAAGTAAAAGATACGTGCAAACAGATACACGACATTCTTTAAATTGGCTTTCTATTTCTTCTTTAAGTGCTATAGATTTATAAAGACTTTTCTCTCTAGACGCAAGTATTACATTAGCACCCTCTAAAGCACAACTATAAGCAATTGCTCTTGCAACACCACCATTACCCATTATGACAACGTCGCCTTTTATCGGTATTTTACATAGTTCTAACGCTTTTCTAAAGCCGTAACCGTCTGTATTATATCCTGTTAAAGAATTTTCGGTATTGCTTACAGTGTTTACGCTTTTGTATAATTTAGAGGTGTTATCAAGCTTATTTAAATAATCTATTATATCTAATTTGTATGGAATTGTAATATTAAAACCGTCAAGATATTTTAATTGTTTATTAAATTCGTAATCTAAACTAGAATTAGCCATATCAATTATTGTATAAGTTGCATTAATATTTGAAAAATTAAATAGCTCCTTATGTATAAGAGGCGATATAGAATGGCTTATATTTTTGCCAATTAATGCATAATTTTTTGTTTTCATACTCAAAAAGCTCCTTAATAAAAAAATTTTTAAAAAATTTTATGAAATAGTATTGACAAACTCGTCATTTGATAATAATATGTCTTTGTACCAAATTTAATTGCAGTGCAATAAATTTAAAAAAAGTCAATTTTTGTTATTGTAGCATAATTAAGTTTAATTTGTCTACTATTAAAAACAAATAAAATTAATAAATATGGAGGTTTTTTATTTATGGTATTAGAAAAAGTTAAAGCTATTTTAGCAGACCAATTTGATGCAGAGGAAGACTCAATCTCTTCTGACACAACAATTCAAGAGGACTTAGGTGCTGACTCTTTAGAAGTTCAAGACTTAATTATGTCTATTGAAGACGAATTTGAAATTGAAGTTCCAGAAGAAGATATCGAAGGCATTAAAACAGTTGGTAACCTTGTAGAGTATATTGAAAACAATATCTAATTACAAAAATTAAGAACCACCATGACTATTTTTAGTTGTGGTGGTTTTTGTAATTCGTAATTGAAAGTGAAGAGTTGAGAGTGAATAGTGAAGAGTGATTGTTAAAATCCTTACGGATTTTTTTATTTATAAAGGGTGTATATTTTGCGTTAATGTTTCTTGTTTATATCTATTTCGGTGTTATCTTTTTCGTAGTCTGCAATAAAATTTCTAATAAAATATAATAGTTGTGCATTGCAAGACCTACCCTCATATTTGCAAACGTATTTAAACTTTTTTAATGTATCATCGTCTATTCTCAATGATAAATGCTTAATTTTTTCCATAAAATCACCTACTTTTAACTTATTATAGGTTCATTTTAAGTCTTTTATGTGTTATAATGTTAAAACTGAACCCATATTAGGTTCTAAAAATAAGGAGGTTTTCAGCATGAAAGTAGCAATAATTGGCTCAAGAGGAATAAACCAAGTAGATTTAAAAAGATATTTACCAGAGAGTGTTTCGGAAATTGTTAGTGGTGGGGCAAAAGGCGTTGATACTATTGCAAAAAAATATGCAATTGAAAATAACATTAAATTAGTTGAATTTTTACCGCAGTATGAAAGGTTTGGAAGAGTAGCACCACTTAAACGCAATCTATGTATTATTGAGTATAGTGATATTGTTATAGCTTTTTGGGATAGTAAGTCAAAAGGAACTAAGCACGTAATTGATAATTGCAAAAAATTAAAAGTTCCTGTTTATGTTATTACTTCTTTTTGATGTATATTTTCTCACTTTTCACTCTTCATTTTTCACTAATTCCAACGGCAAGAGCAAAGCCCTTGCTCTACTTTTTATTTTGTGCGTGACTTCTACATTTTTAACTATTTACTTTTATAATATAATTCAGAAATTTTAAATGTCTTTTATAAATGGCAACCTTTCAAAACTCTAAAAAATATGGTATAATATATATAAAGAGGGT
>CAYJFG010000154.1:920-2656 GCA_964369305.1 uncultured Eubacteriales bacterium | reverse complement strand
CCCACCATCATCAAAACCATATCTAGGGTAGTCAATATCAATATTCATTCCTTGTATTTTTTTAACAACTTCATCTACATTTTCTATACTATCTACTTCTAATATATACATGAATGTATGTTCTGGGTTGTTATAAGATAACGTTTTTATTAATGGGTCGTTTGGAGGTAATGTAGCAAGCCCGTCTTGTTCAATTTGAATAGAGGTATCGTTTGATATTCTAAGTGTCATTGGATCTCCCCAATTGTTAGCATTAATATCATATACACCAACAACTTTTAACGTAATATCTGCTGGCGGAACATTTACTATATCGTACGACCTATAAGCAGTTACAGAATCTGTTGAAATATTAATAGTACTCCCTAAAAAATCTTCACCTTTTAAAAATTTATTATTATTGTAATCTTCTAAATTTAAACTAAATATATTTGGAACTAAACAGCTATAAACTGGGGTTTCATCTAACGTTTTACCTGCAATTACTTCAATTTTTTGGTCAGGATATGCAGGGTCTAACCATAAATCAAGAAATTCCTTTTTATTTTCTAGTTTATATTCTTCGCCGTTTTTCAATATTATATCTTTAACAGCACCCCCACCCTCAATACCAATGTTTTTATAAATTGACTTAACGTGGGGTATAGTTTTTAACTCTTCTAAAATTTCTTCAGTAATTATTGTAAATTCATAATACTCCGCACCAACACTAGGCACAGGGTAAATATCACATCTGCTAGCTTCGCCAATATTAAGTTTATTGTTTGCATATGTTGAATATAATGACAAATACCCAGAACTTGCAACTAATAATAAGGTTGTCAAAGCTATTAATATAATTATTGGATTATTTTTTTTATTTCTTTTAATATTTGATTTTGCTATAAAATTGTAGTATTTAATATTCATATAGCACCTCTTAAAATAATAATTAATTCACAGAAAAACAGCTAATACATTAACTGTTTTTCTGTTTTTTATAAATTACACAATGCTATTATACAAGCTGTGTTAGATTAAAATATGTTCTTATGTAATTATCATTAGAGATAAAACGAGCTCCTCCTACATAGTTTAATGGCATTGTACCAAGATTATAAGTAGGACCTACTGGGCTATTTGAATTGAATTGACGATTTACATATACTGAAGCGTACTGGATACCATTACGGCTACCTGTTATTCTTGCTTTAACATTTGCTTGAGATGATGGTACATTTGAACTAGATGTTTGATTAATTGTTGGATAGCCATCAAACCTAAATATGAACGCTTCCCTGTCATAGTGTTGAGTAAGACCTATTGTATAATCCCAATATCTTGTAATTTCAAACTTATACCTTCCGTGATTTATAACTGCTGCGTTTACTGATAAAACTGTGCCTAGAATAATCGCCGAGGTAAATAACGTTGCCATAGCGATTTTTAGTTTTTTGCTTTTGAACATAAAATTTGCATCCTTTTGTGATTTTTGTTAAATTTTATCTTTGCAAAGATTAATTTAAATATAACATTAATATTATGTGATGTCAATACAACAAACGAAATACAGCAAAAAATTACAAATTAACAAAATTAATTATATATGAAAATTATTATAATAAAAATCAGTAATTTGTTTAGGGCATGATAGTAAACTAAATATATAAAACTGCAAAAAATTATTGGCGGTATAAACTATTTTTTAGATTTATATTTACTACAAAATCTTCACTTAACATTTTGATTTTTTCGTT
>CAYJFG010000154.1:0-910 GCA_964369305.1 uncultured Eubacteriales bacterium | reverse complement strand
TATAATTTAATTGATAAATTCAGCATATCAGTATGTAAGTATGGAAATGAAAAGGAATGTAAGATATGAGTTGCGACAAAAATTTGATTTTCAATAGCGATAGTCAAAAAGACAAGATTAATGAACTTAATTCTTCAAAAATATTAAAGAGCGTGCTAGGAGTAGCACCTGTTGCTTTCAATTTGTGGGATAAAGACATGGTTACGCTTATGTGTAATTCACATATAATGGATATATTTAATATTGAAAATGGAGAAGAATTTTTAGACAAGTTTTTTGAATTTTCACCAGAGTTTCAACCAAATGGCAAAACTTCTAAAGAAATGGCACGCATCAATTTTGATTTAGCGTTAAAAAAAGGAAAACACGTTTTTAATTGGATGCACTTAACACCACAAGGAAAAAACATACCTTGCGAAATTTCATTAATAAAGCTTGATAATTCATCGAATGATGAATATTTAGTAGGGTTTATAAAAGATTTACGTGCAGATTTTTCGTATAAGGAAGAGGCAAGCGGGTATGATTATTATTTTTTAGATAAAATTCCTAAAAGTGTATTGATGGGAGAAGTAGCTGAGTTATCAGACGAAGGCTTTTTCTCCATAGATTTAAGAACAGGTTCAGTGCATTATTATAACAAATTATGGTTTAGTCAGTCGGACGACGATGTTGTTACTGGAAATGAAGTTATTGATATAAAATTTATTCATGAAGACGATATTGAGATTTACTCAAATATGATTAATAATATAAGTCCAGATGATTTAAGTTCATGTGATATAAGAATTTTAGTAGATGAAAACAACTACCGCTACCACAAAATAACTTGCAAACTTATTTTAGATAGTACAGGTACACCAGTATTTGTAGTTGGAAAAGGTTTTGATATACACGAACAAAAAATAAT
>CAYJFG010000153.1:0-2662 GCA_964369305.1 uncultured Eubacteriales bacterium | reverse complement strand
TGTAATTAGGATTTGAGGAGGTTATTTCTTCTAAGCTACCATATCCATAAAGAACGCCAATTGACGATATTTTGTTATCTTTAGCACCTAAAATATCGTCTTTACGGTCGCCAATCATAATAGTATTTTTTAAGTCACTGATGTTATTTTCTTTTAAAACATAAGAAATAACGTCAGTTTTTTTTGCATCTAGTTCCATCAAGTTCGCTACCAGCTATAAAGTCAAAATACTGTATAAGATTAAAATACTCTAAAATTTTAACGGCAAAAACAGTTGGTTTAGCCGTGGCTAAAATAATAGTATTGCCTTGTTTTTTAAGGTTTTTAAGTAGATTATCAATACCTATATATGTTTCGTTTTCGTATAATCCTGTAGTTTCGTAATACTCTCTATATTTTTTTATAACATTTTTTAAATCGTCGTTAGTGAAATTATAAAACTTTTGGAAAGACTCTTTAAGCGGTGGACCAATAAACGTACATAAAGTGTCTAAGTCTTCGGTGAATATTCCAAAACTATTTAATGCGTAATTAACTGATTTTGTTATTCCCTCTTTTGAATTAGTTATAGTGCCGTCTAAGTCAAATAAAAAATACTTCATTAAAATTCTCCTATTTTAGAAAGTTCGTTTGAAATATCAGCAAAATTTTGTAGTGTAAGTTGTTCTGCTCTGAAGTTTTCAGGAATATTTACATTGCCGAGTATTGTACGTATTTCGTCCTTTGATAATTTCATTCCAAAAGATAAAGTATTTAAAATTGTTTTTCTTCTTTGAGAAAAAGCAGATTTTACTACTTTAAAGAACATTTCTTCGCTTGTAAGTGTCACAGGAGGTTTTTTATGTAGATTTAATCTAATAACACAAGAATCAACATTAGGTGCTGGCATAAAACTGCCTTTTGATACATGGAATAATATTTCAGGGTCGCAATAATATCTTACGGCAATTGTAATAGCAGAACTTTCTCTAGTAGCAGGTTTTGCACAAATTCGCATACCAGCCTCTTTTTGAACCATTACAGTTATATTTTTTAGATTTAGTTTTTCCTCTAATAATCTCATAATTACAGGTGAAGTTATGTAGTATGGTAAATTAGCACATACTGAAACTTGGTTTGAGCTAAACTCATTTTCAAGTAACTTATGTAAATCGATTTTTAAAATATCATCATTTATGATTTTTACATTGTCAAATTCTCCTAGTGTGTCTGATAAAATAGGAAGTAACCTTTTGTCAAGTTCTATAGAAACAACCTTTTTGCAGTTTTTTGCAAGTTCGTAAGTTAAAACGCCAATTCCAGGGCCTACCTCAATAACACAATCATCACTACTATATTGACAAGCCATTTTAGGGCATACTGATGGGTTTATTAAAAAATTTTGCCCCATGCTTTTTGAAAAAGAAAATCCGTACTTACTAAGTACATCTTTTATTGTTGATATATCCGAAAGTTTAGCCATATAAAACTCCTTATAAAATTTAAAAAATAAAGTATAATTTTAATTACAAATGCAAATGATAATTACGTAAGGGGGTGACCTTAATGCAAAACAAATACAATAATCAAAACTACAATGATCAAAACTGTGACAAAAACGTAGATACTAATTGTGATAAAAACCAAACACAAAATAAAAGCCAAAATAAAAACCAAAATAAAGCTCAAAATAAAAACCAAAATAAATGCGACAACAAATGCGATAATAAATATCGTAGCTAATTTAAATTTTTATTTAATGCAAAGTAGAAGTAATAATTTCTATTTTGCGTTACATACTCAATTAATATCCTAAAGTTTCGTTTACAATTATAACTTTAATCCTATTTTTATGTCTTTGACTACCATAAATATTGTAAGTGCAACAAATTCTATCATCACAATGGCAACCGCTTTGCATAGGTGGATTATCATTATCGACAAGCGAAATGCATTTATTAAGCTTTGAACATGGTGTATTCAAATTTAACCTTTTAACATTTAATGGAGCGGCAACAGTTTTAACTCTAAAAACCGCTTCGTCTAAATCTTGGACTATTTTATTAATACCAACAATAGCTATAACGCTTTTAGGTCCATTTGAAAAAGCCGAAACTCTATTTGCGTTGCCATCAACGTTATATAAAGCACCGTCAACAGTAAGTGCGTTTACACTAGTAAAGTATGTGTCAGCCTTATAAGTTTCTCTGTAAACATTTTCTATTTTCTCTTTTGTTAAGCCAGGTACATTTCTATCTAAATAGGTATAATCGCCATTTTTTACTAAATCTAATATTCCTGTTTCTAAAAGAGTTACAGAACCGCCACTTGCAATAATTTCCTCTTTATTAATTAAAGTCTTAACTAATTCTATAAGCTCATTTTTATTATTTACGAAATAAGGCTTTATATTATTTTTTTCTAAGTTTTCCATAGTTTTAATTATTAATTCATTCAAAGGTAACAACTCCTAAAATTTTTATATATCTATAATTATACATCAAAATTATAGATTTTAAAATAGGTAAAATTAAAATAAACATATATAACTGCAATTTGAATATATTAATATTAAAGAAAAATTTTAAAGGAGCGTTTTTGATGAAAAAAGTTATATTCGTATCTGTAATTTTAATAATTTTTAGTTTATGCTCATGTACTACACCAGTGATACAAAATGAAA
>CAYJFG010000152.1:0-2674 GCA_964369305.1 uncultured Eubacteriales bacterium | reverse complement strand
GGTATGATTAAATATGAATACAATAATATGTAGGTGAGAATATGAGATGTCCTGTTTGTGGTTTTGAAGAAAGTAAAGTGATAGATTCCCGCCCCGCTGATAGTGGCGAAAGAATAAGAAGAAGACGTGAGTGTTTAAGTTGTACAAAGCGTTTCACTACTCATGAGATTGTTGAAACTGTGCCAATAATAGTAGTAAAGCGTGACAGATCACGTGAGGTATTTAATAAAAATAAGCTTATGAATGGTTTATTAAGGTCGTGCGAAAAAAGACCAGTTTCTATTGATGTTATAGAAAAAATTGTTGACGATATCGAGGCTAAACTTCAAAACTCACTTGATAAAGAGGTAAGCTCAAAATTAATAGGCGAATATGCTATGGAATATTTAAAAAATATTGACGAAATAGCATACGTTCGTTTTGCATCAGTTTATAGACAATTTAAAGATATCAATACATTTATGGAAGAACTTAATAAAATGTTGAGCGAAAACAAAAAGTAAATTAAATATCTGTTAAATATTTAAAACTTTCCTTGTAGATTTTCTTTTATTGCGTTATAATGTTTTTAAAACTTTTTGGAGGTATAATTTTTATGTTAATGCAAGCGTTTAGGGGTTCTTTAACGCCGCAAGAATTAGTTTCAATGGTATTAGCTGCTTTAATAGTAATATTTTTAGCAATGCCAATTCATGAATATGCCCATGCTTTTACTGCTAATAAATTAGGTGATAATACAGCAAGTTACAATGGTAGATTAAAATTTAATCCTATAGCACATATTGACCCAATAGGTGCTATATGTATTATATTATTTGGGTTTGGTTGGGCAAAACCTGTGCCAATCAATCCACGCAATTTTAAAAATCCTAAAAAAGGTATGGCAATTTCAGCATTTGCAGGTCCACTTTCTAATATAATTATGGCTTTAATAGGTGCATTTTTATTAAATTTAGTATACTTTATTTTGTTTAAAACAGGGTCGTTATATAGTAATATTGAAATTTTTGGATATATAAATTTATTTTTCTCATACTTTATACAAATTAATGTGTTTTTAGCGGTGTTTAACTTATTACCAATCCCACCGCTTGACGGCTCGAAAATCTTATACGCATTTATTCCAGATAAATACGTTTATCAAATTTCAATGTATGAAAGACAAATTTCAATGGTGCTTTTTCTACTACTATTTATAGGACCTTTAGGCGATTTAATTAGTTTCTTATCAAGTTTTGTAATTGATGGCGTTGCGTTTTTAGCATCAGCACCTTTTGAATTATTTATGTAGAGGAGCGTTATAATTTTGTCGCAAACAAATGCATTATTACAATATAAATTCGACCTTTTTGAGGGTCCGCTTGATTTAATGCTTACATTAATATCAAAAAATAAATTAAATATTTATGACATAGAAATATCAAAACTTCTTGAACAGTATTTACAGCAAATAGAAGAAATGGAAAATGCAAACCTTGATATTGCAAGCGAATTTTTAGAGATGGCAGCAAAGCTTATATATATAAAATCGTTTTCACTTCTACCAAAACATGAAGAAGTAGAAGACTTAAAAAAAGAATTAACAGGACGATTACTAGAATATAGACTATGCAAGCAAGTGGCGAAAATTTTAGAAAATACAATCACATATGATATATACTTAACTCCTCAGTCAAAAATTGACTACGATATGACATATAAAAGAGTGCATAAAACTGAGGATATTATGAATGCATATATTATGGCGTGTGGACGTGGTAAAAATAAAATTAAAGTTACAAAAGACGATTTTAAAGGGATAGTAGATAGAAAAATCGTGTCGGTTGACTCTAGAATATCATATATATTTAACAAGTTTAATGAAAAAAACACATTAAAGTATAATCTCTTTTTCAAACAAGGTAGCGAAAAGTCAGAGCTAGTAGCCACATTTTTAGCAATTCTTGAACTTATAAAAGATGGAAAGATTATAGTTGAGGGTGATTATGATAACCCAGACGTTATTTTAGTTAATGATTGAGAGGACTTTTATGAATGATAATGAAATAAAATCAGCTATTGAGGCAATACTGTTTGCAAGTGGCTCACCTGTTTTAATTGAAAGAATAGAAAAAGCACTTGAAGTTGAAACGCAAATTTTGCAAAAAAATATATCATCTTTAATTGAAGAATACAAAAAAGATGATAAAGGAATATCTATAATTCGCCTTGACGATAGTTTGCAAATGTGCAGTAAAAAAGAATACGCTACATATATAAGAACTGTTATGGATATGAAAAAAAATACGCCACTTTCTCCAGCGGCTATGGAGGTTTTAGCAGTTATTGCATATAATCAACCTGTAACAAAGGCGTTTATTGAACAAGTAAGAGGTGTTGACTGTTCAGGCGTTGTAGGTAGTTTAGTAACAAAAGGTTTAATTGAGGAAAAGGGAAGACTTGAGTTGCCTGGTAGACCTTTATTATATGGTACTACTGATAATTTTTTAAGGTCATTCCAGATTGAAAGTTTAGAAGATTTACCATCAATACCAGAACCAGAGAAAAAAACTGATGAGGATAAACCGCAAAACGATATCGAAACAGAAACTCAAAATTAATAAAAAGGGGCTGTCTTGTTAAGGTTGAATATTAACAAATATTTGTAGGGGAGCATTCCATATGCTCCCGTTTT
>CAYJFG010000151.1:2043-2721 GCA_964369305.1 uncultured Eubacteriales bacterium | reverse complement strand
TCACTCACAGGTTGCGTTTTAGGTTGTGTTTTTGGATTGTTATTTTCACATATAGGGAGTGAAATTTTAAATACACAGCTAGTAGTAAATACAACAGTTATAATATTTACAGCAGTTTTTTCTGTATTTTCAGGTGTTATTTTTGGAGTATATCCAGCTATAAAAGCTGCATCTCTATCACCAGTAAAAGCATTAAGATATGAATAATTATAGAAAGAAAAATATATATGAATTTAATTAAAAAACCAAATTTACCTGATAAAAAAATAAGTAAAGTATTAATTTCAGGCGAATTTCAAGAGTATATAAAAGAACTTAATAATCTAGGCGTTAATACAATTACTACTTCAGCGTGCAATGTTTTAATGAAACAAGAGGCATTCCACGCTGATTTACAAGCATTACATATTGATAACATCGTCTATGTTTTAAAAGAATGTGTAAATCTTCAAAACAATTTAGAAATTAACAAAATACCATTTAAGATTATAAAAGATGATATAAAAGAAAATTATCCACTAAATGTAAAATTAAATATGGTGGTTATGGGTGATAAAATAATTTGCAACAGCAAAACAGCATATAAAGAAATCTCAAATAAATATAATATAATTCATGTAAACCAAGGGTATACAAAATGCTCAACAGCTATAGTAAATGAAAATGCAGTTATAACAT
>CAYJFG010000151.1:0-2033 GCA_964369305.1 uncultured Eubacteriales bacterium | reverse complement strand
ATAAAGCGTGTTTACAAAATAAAATTGATGTTTTGAAAATCTCAGTAGGTGGAATTATTTAAATGGATTCGATTATGGTTTTATCGGCGGTTGTTGTGGTTTGATAGATAAAAATATTCTAGCGTTTTGCGGAAATATAAATTTACATAGAGATAGCGATAATATAAAATCATTTTGCAAAAATTATAAAGTTGATATTTTAAATCTAAGTAACGGTAACCTTACAGATATAGGAGGAATATTGCCTTTAATATAATTTAATTTAAAAACACATAGGAAGCAAAATTTTTTCTATCCACCTATACAAAATGGATATTTTGTATAGGTGAGGGAAGAAGAAAATGAATTTAAGATTTTGTATAAAGATTTTATTTAATTTTATACGATACGTAATTTAAATATTAATATTATATCGTTTAAATGAATTATATAAAGATATATAAGTAAAAATTTGTACATAAAGTCTAAAAATCACTGCTTATTTACATATTACTAATTATAATAATAATTGACAATTTTTTGCATTACGTGTATAATCATATTAATAGCTTGCAAAGAATACTTTAAAATTTGAATTTCTTTCAAGCTATTTTTTAAAAATATTAAAATTAGGAGAAATTTTTATGAATAAAGTTTTTGCGGAAATTTCAAAAGTTGTTGTTGGCGATGACCAACCATCATTATTAATGTCAGCTTGTATGCTCGCTGGTGGCCATGTTTTAATCGAAGATATTCCAGGAGTTGGTAAAACTCTGCTTGCATCAACTATGGCTAAAGTTTGTGATGTTGCATTTAATCGTGTTCAATGCACACCAGATATTTTACCTAGTGATATTTTAGGTTTTACAATGTTTGATGTAAATACTGGTAATTCAAAATATATTAAAGGTCCTGTAATGACAAATTTGCTTTTAATAGATGAAATTAACAGAACCTCTCCAAAAACTCAATCAGCTTTGCTTGAAGTTATGGAGGAATTAAAAATTACAGTTGATGGTAAAGTATATAAAATGCCATCTCCGTTTATGGTAATTGCTACACAAAACCCAATTGAAAATGTAGGCACTTCACCTTTACCAGAGGCACAACTTGATAGATTTATGATGAGAATTTCAATGGGTTATCCATCAAAAGAAAACGAACTTAAAATGTTATCACGCTTTAAAAGTAGATTAAATATGCCAGTGGTTGACAAAGTTTACACAAAAGATGAAATAATTGCTATGCAAAACGAAGTTAGCGAAATTGAAGTTAGCGAAAGTGTAATGAAATACATAATTGACATTGTAGAACAAACTAGAAAGCATAATAAAGTAGCCTTAGGTTGCTCACCTCGTGCATCTTTAGCACTTTTAAAAGCATCTCAAGCAATTGCGTACATTTGCCAAAAAGATTTTGTTATTCCAGATTATGTTAAAATGATTGCACCTTTTGTATTACCTCATAGATTAATGCTTAAAAATCAGTTATATGGTGTATCAAATGCAGTTGCACAAAAAGAGATAATTGAAGAAATTGTAGCAAATACTTTAGTTCAATCTTAATTGAAAGGATTAGTTTTAAAGTGAATAAAAATAAAACACAAATAAAGTCAAAAAAAGTAAAAAGTCTGCTTATCCCCTATATAATATTATTGATAGTTTTACTAGGCACTTCTCTTTATTTTGGTAATTATATTTTATGGTTGTCATTTTTCTTTTTATTAACTTTTATAGCTGTTGATTTAATATATTTCTTTTATAAATTCAATAAATTAGATATTAAATTTGAAATTACAAAACAAATTATCCCTTGTGATGAACCATTAAAAGTTATCACTAAGGTAAAATTTAATGGAAAAACCGATATACTTCAAAATTATACAGTAAGCATTAAAAGAGAAGATTTGAAAAAACCTCTAAATATTTTTGTTAATAATAAAAATGACTTTTTAGTTGATACAGAGAAAATAGGCGAATTTTTACTCAATGTTAAATGTATATATATTAAAAGTTATTTTGGTTTTTTTGTAAAGAAAAAAGATATACAATTAG
>CAYJFG010000150.1:0-2743 GCA_964369305.1 uncultured Eubacteriales bacterium | reverse complement strand
ACCGCCCCTACAACAAAAACTTATATTATGTGCGTTAAATAACACCAAAAACCTTTAGTTTGTGACATTGGAGCAAAGCCCTTGCCCTACACTATTCACTATCAACTCTTAACTATCAACTCTCAACTATCCACTATCCACTCTCCACTATCAACTATCAACTATCCACTCTTCATTCTTCGATTATAATTTATCCATAATAGTTGTTTGTAAATATTTCTTTTAAAATTCCAGTTTGTGAAATAGATACATAATCATCGTCAGCTACGATTATATGGTCTACAAGTTTAACGTCAAGCAGAGCCAAAGCGTGAAAAATTTTCCTAGTAGCTATTAAGTCGCCTTTACTAGGCAATGCAAGTCCGCTAGTATGATTGTGAGAAATTACTGCATAACGTGCATTATACTGCATAGCATATTTCACAATCGTTTTTAAATATAGTTCGCACGACGAAATAGAACCTTTATTTATAACACCACAAAACACCTCTTTATGTTTTGCGTCTGTTAAAAGTAAAATTACAGTTTCGCACTCTCTGCCAACAAATTTATCAACAAATAAGTCCCCAACTGAAGACATATTTATAATTTTGTTTTTATTTCTGTTTTTGTCATCTAAATATTCTCTACAGAGTTCTGGTATCATCTTTATAAGTATAGCGGTGTTTTTTGAAATACCCTCTTCCACTAAAGAGTCTAAAGAAGCGTCAAAAACGGCAGAAAACGAACCAAATTTATCAATTAATCTATGAGAAATTGGGTTCGTGTCACGTCTTGGAACTGCATAATACAAAAGAAATTCGAGAGTTTCATGTAGCTCCAAATCGTCCAAACCATTTTTCAAAAATTTATCCTTAATTCTATCTCTATGGCCACCGTGAACGTTTTTATCTTTATCTTCCATGAAACTCACCAAATTTCTTTAAATTTTTAAGATTTTCTTGAACCTGGTTTTACTAATTCAATTTTGCCCTCTTTGCAAAGTGGACACTCGTCTGGCTCCCATGACTGTACATCTACAGTTATTACAGATTTAAAAGGAACACCAAAATCAACTTTACCAGCAGTTCTATTTACTATTGAACCAATGCCAACTACGTTTGCACCAGCTGCTTTTACAATTTCTAAAACTTCTTTAACTGAGCCGCCTGTTGTTACAACGTCCTCAACTAATAGTACATTCATGTTATTTGTTACTGTAAAGCCTCTTCTTAAAACCATTTCGCCGTTTTCATCTCTCTCGGCAAAGTAGTTTTCGCAATTTAAATGACGGCTAACTTCATAAGCCATTTGTACAGCACCCATTGCAGGGCCTATAACTACGTCTACATTATCATCTTTAAATTGTTGTGCAAGTGCGTTGCAAAGTTCTTCGCTATACTTTGTGTTTCTAAATATTTTTGCACATTGTAAATATCTGTCTGAATGTCTACCAGATGTTAGTCTAAAGTGACCCTCTAGTAATACACCAGCTTCTTTTAAAATTTCTAATACTCTTTCATCTGTTATCATTTTCTTTTGCTCCTTTTTATTTTACTTCCATTGTCCAATTGAATGTATCTTCAATTTTTCCAAGTTGTATACCTGTTAATGTATCATATAATTTTTGTGATAAAGTACCGATACTTCCGTCTTGTACTTGCATCTCTTTATCTCCCCAAAGTAGTTTTCCTACTGGGCAAATTACAGCGGCTGTTCCTGTTCCCCATACTTCTTTTAGTGAGCCGTCAAGATATGCGTTGTAAATTTCATCAATTGAAATTCTTTTTTCTAAAACGTTTAATCCCCATGATTTACACATTGTTATAACGCTATCACGAGTTACACCTGGTAAAATACTGCCGTTTAATTGTGGAGTTACTACAGTATCGCCAATTTTAAAGAAGATGTTCATAGCTCCAACTTCTTCAATATATTTTCTCTCAACACCGTCTAGCCATAAAACTTGTGAATAGCCGTTGTCGTGAGCTTTTACTTGTCCTTTTAAACTTGCAACGTAGTTAGCACCTGCTTTAGCTTCGCCAATTCCGCCTTTAACTGCACGAACATACTCATCTTCAACCCAAATTTTTACAGGGTTTAATCCCTCTGGGTAATATGCACCGCTTGGTGATAAAATTACGATAAACATATACTCGTCACCAGGTTTTACACCTAAGAAAGGGTCAACTGCAATTACAAATGGTCTTATATAAAGAGAAGTTCCTTTTTCTGATGGAATCCAGTCGCTATCCACTTTTACTAAAGTTTTTATAGCGTTCAAAAAGTCGTCTTCGTCTATTTGTGGAATACAAATTCTTTCGTTTGTTTTGTTTGCCCTTTGTATATTTTTTTCTGGTCTAAATAATAAAACTTTTCCATCTTCTGTTTTATATGCTTTTAAACCTTCGAACATCTCTTGTCCGTAATGGAAAACCATTGCAGCTGGAGAAAGCTCTAAATTTTGAAAAGGTACTACACGAGCATTATGCCAACCCTCACCTTGTTTATAGTCCATAATATACATATGGTCTGTAAATATTTTGCCGAATGCAAGATTATTTTCATCAGCAGGTTTTGCCTTAGGTGATGTTGTAAGTTCAATTTTAATTTCTTTCATTATTAAATACCTCACTTTTTTTATATGTTTTTATAGTACCATATTTTACTTTTTTTTGCAAGAAATTAATTTTAATTAATAAAAAAATATTTGTTAAATAATCAATGATAGGTAACACCTAGCTCCAAAAAAATATATTTTTAG
>CAYJFG010000149.1:0-2751 GCA_964369305.1 uncultured Eubacteriales bacterium | reverse complement strand
TTCACTATTCACTTTTCACTTTTCACTATTCACTATTCACTATTCACTATTCACTATTCACTTTTCTCTTGTTTCTATTTTTTGATTAAGTCAATTACTTGTGTAAGGTCTTTTACTTCTTTATATATTATTTTATTTATTTCATCAGTTGATGGCAGTAAATCTTCTATAAATATAGGTATCATTTTAGCGTTATATACAGATTTTATTCCATTGTAAGAGTCCTCAAGCCCTATACATTTTGTAGGGTCGGCGTTAATAAGGTTACACGCATTTAAATATATTTCTGGGTGCGGTTTTCCGTTTGTAACCATGTCGCCATAAATAAAAGCGTCCATATAATCGTAAAGTTTAGTTTCTTTAAGCACTCTACTAGCTCGTTTTCTAGCGGTTGAAGTTGCAACGGCACATTTAATATTGTTCTCTTTTAAAAACTCTAAAAGTTCAAATATACCTTTTTTAAGTGGTATGCCGTTTTTTTCTGCATACTCCCAAAAGTAGGCTACAACTTTTAATCTTATTTCTTCGTAATTAAAGTTTGTGTCAAAAATACTTTCGTAATATTTTCTTGTGTCGGCACTTCTAAATCCTATTGTGTTTTTAAACATATCAAGCGTTAAATAATATCCGCTTTCTTCCATTGCTCTTTTGTAATTTATGTATGTAACGTATTCAGTATCTACCATAAGTCCGTCCATATCAAAAATTACACCGCTAATATCTTTAATCATTATAAATCGCTCCTTAAATAAATATAATAAGATTTTAACATATTAACAAATTTTTATCAAATAAAAAAGACGCAAAAAAAGGCAGATATAAAATCCACCCTATACAATTCTCTTTTTATTATGTTGTTACACCTACATCTGTGATTTTTTCTGTTCCGTCTAAAAGCGTCCAAGTTGCAACACCAGTAAAGTCAGCAGGCTTTTTCGGTGCTGTTGTAGGGACTGAAACTACTTGAGGGTTACCTGATGCATCTATACTAATTTCGCCTACTTCTATATTACCTAGTTGGTCAATATATAGTCCGTATTTACCTCCCTTATTAAAATTTTGAGAAGTTGAGTTTGTTACTAGTATCATTGAAATTGTAACGTTACCTGTAGTTACATCAGTTGGGGTTGTGCCGTATTTTGTTTGTACATTCGTTTCAATCTCATTTAAAGCAGTTTTAACTTGCATTTCAATTGTAGTGCCGTCGCTTTCAAGGGAACTTTTATTTGCGGTATCAATAGTGTAAAATATTGTAGGGATTGCAATAGTTGCTAAAATAGCCAAAATTGCAATTACCATAACTAGTTCAACTAAGGTAAAGGCTTTTTTACTTCCTTTTAAATGTAGATTATCTATAATCATTACTGTAACAACTCGTTTCTTTTTTATTTACAAGATTAATTGTATTTCCATTTACACAAAAATAGAACATAATTTTATAATAATACACTTATATAATTATACATAGTAATATTATATAAGTCAATAAATTTCAAGAGTGTAAAAGTAGAAAAACGAGTGGTTTTTTTGTGCAGTTTTACTAAATAATATCTTTACTTTTTATTCCTATTTAAATTATAAAAAACACATTTGTACATTGGTACAAATGTGTTTACTAAAGATTATATTTAATTAAATAGCTACCTGATAATTAAGGAGTAGTAGGAGCAGTAGTAGCAGCAGTAGCTGCCTCTGTTTGACTTTTAGCTATGTCTGCGTCATTTGTAGCAGTAAAAGAGCCATCTGCAGCAATACTTGAACCCTTTAAATTTATTGTAGTAGTAGCTTCAACAACAGTAACGTTACCTTTACTATCGATATTTAAAGCGTATTTTCCTTTTGCAAGATCCTTTTGATCGATAGGTGTGCTGTTTGTTACTAAGATGTCGAGTACTCTAACAGTATCTGCACCAATAGTTTTACCATTGTATACTGTTCCTGTATTTGCTTCAGCTTCATTTATAGCAGCTTTAACTTGCATTTCAATTGTAGCACCGTTGCTCTCTAAAGAACTTCTGTTTGCTGAATCGATTGTTGAAATAATTGTTGGAATAGCGATTGCAGCTAGGATAGCTAGAATTGCGATAACGATAACTAACTCAACTAATGTAAAACCTTTTTTGCTTCTTTTTGCTTGTAATTTTTGCATCATTGTCATTTTGATTACCTCTTTCTTTTTTTTAAATTATTTTTAGAACAATTTTGTAGTATGCAACTGCAAATTGTCCATAACCTATAATAGGTATTATACATGGAAAATATAGGGCTGTCAATAATAAATGGCTTTATCAACAATAGAAAAAACTACATTATTTTTGTGTATTATGTATATATAATTTTCCATATTTGTTTAAATTGCTAATTTCCAACGTTAATAATTGAACAATTACACAATTATTTAATTTTTATACTTACTTGTTTTTTATTTACAACTATAATAAATTTATAATTTTTTTAGTTTATTATAGTTTTCACTTAAAAAATAACAATATTTTTACGCAAGAAAAAAAATAAAACTTGCAAATTATAAAAATATACGCCTTAATATTATGTTATTTTGCAAGTTTTTATATATACATTTTCAAATTTTAATTTTTATTTTTTAAATTTTTTTACACAATATAGTTTACTATATGAAGTTTTAATGTTATAATAAATATAATAAAACAAGTAATTACATTAAACTTGAAAGAGGTTTTATTTATGAAAGTAGCAATAATAGGTTCAAGAGATATCACTAGTTTAGATTTA
>CAYJFG010000148.1:0-2764 GCA_964369305.1 uncultured Eubacteriales bacterium | reverse complement strand
TCAAGTATTTTCTTTATCAAATTTACGTAAAATAAAAGAAGAGGGTGTTTACTTTTCTTCTCATATTGATGGTAGAAAAATATTTATGGGACCTGAAGAAAGTATGCAAATACAATCAAATTTAGGTTCAACAATTGCAATGGCTTTTGATGAGTGCGTGGAAAATCCATCACCATATGAATACACCAAAAATTCAATGCTACTTACTACACGTTGGCTAGAGCGTTGCAAAGTGGAAATGGATAGGCTTAATAATTTAGATGATACTATAAATAAAAATCAAATGCTTTTCGGTATTAATCAAGGCGGTACATATGAAGATTTAAGAATTGAACATATGAAAAGAATTTCTGAGCTTGATTTAGCAGGCTATTCTGTTGGAGGACTTGCTGTAGGCGAGCCTGCCCCTGTTATGTATCAAATTCTTGATGCTGTAACTGCACATATGCCAATACAAAAACCACGCTACTTAATGGGTGTGGGAACTCCTGTAAATATTTTAGAGGCGGTTTACCGTGGTATAGATTTATTCGACTGTGTAATGCCAACTAGAAACGCAAGACACGGACAACTTTTCACATGGAATGGTATAATAAATATAAGAAATAAAAAATACGAGCTTGACGACAGCTTTATAGATGATAATTGCGACTGCCCTGTATGTAAAACTCATTCAAAAGCATATATTAGACATTTATTTAAAAGCAATGAAATTTTAGGTATGCGACTTGCTGTTATGCATAACTTATACTTTTACAACAACTTAATGGAAGTTATAAGAGAAAATATTGCAAATGGCACTTACACACAGTTTTACAATAAATATAAAGAGATTTTAGGTACTAGAATTTAAATAGAAACGAGTTATTATATGAATTTTGTTATTTTTGATTTTGAATGGAATACAGCTTACAGTAAAAAAGATGGTAAATATATCAATGAAATAATAGATATCGGAGCTGTTAAGCTTTCGTCTGATTTAAAAATTATCGACGAATTTTCAATGCTTATAAGACCGCAAATCAAAACTAGATTGAATTATAAAGTTAAAGAGCTTACAAGCATTAGTGACGAAGAAGTAACAAATGCACTTACCTTTTATGAAGTGTACGACCAATTCAAAGCATTTGCAAAAGATAGTATATTAATTTCATGGGGAAAAACTGATTTACTAACTTTGCTTGATAATTGCGACTACTATTATGAGCCGTACAAAATCACTTACGCAAATAAATATGTAGATTTACAAGAGTATTGCAATAGTGTAATTAGTCCTGAAAATAAAAGTATGCAAATTGGGTTAAGTCCAGCTGCAAATAAGCTTAATATTGATTTTGACAAAGACAATTTACATCGTGCTATTGCAGACAGTTACTTAACTGCTAAATGTTTTAAAAAACTATATGATAAAAATTCTTTTGAAAACGAAATTAAGCAAATCAACGACGAATTTTACGAGAGATTAACGTTTAAGGTTTCGCATATAATCAATTTAGCTAACCCGCTTATAAATAAAAAAGACTTAATGGTAAAATGCACAAATTGTGGTAAATGGACAAAACGTCAAGATGACTGGATTATTAAAAGTAAAAGCTTCTGTGCTAAATTTAATTGCAAAAAATGTGATATTGATTATTCAGCACGCATTAAATTTAAAGTTCTTTATGAGGGTGTTAAGGTAAAGAAAAATGTTAATGTTATTGAGAAAGTTGAAACAACAACTTAATCATTTGCTTTTGGTAAGTTTAAATATAAAAAAGCTTTTACGAAATCTTTAAAGTTTCGTAAAAGCTTTTTTTGATATGTTATATTACATTCTTTGTAGGTCGTCTAATTCGTTATTTCCAACTGTTGCATTTTTTGAATATGGTGTCATTTTTAAAATTGCAACTATTGATACTACAGATAAAATCGCAGATACTGCTAAAATTACATACATCAATGTACCATGAACTTCAAAATCAAAGCCGAATAAACCTAGTACAAACGAAGATCCATTTACTGCAAAATGTAGTATTATAGCTCCTAATATCGAATTTTGCCTATGTGCAATTACACCAAAAATTACACCAAGCAATGTAGCGTATGCTATCCACAGAATTTGACCATGTAAAGCTCCAAATATAACACCTTGTAAAATTATAGCAACTGCTGTTGGCATTCCCTTTTGAAATCTACTTTGTATAAGTCCTCTGCACATTACTTCTTCAACTATTGGTGCCATAATAACTGTTGCAATAAATACCATTGCATCACTACCACTTATTAGAGATGCACTTTGACTGTAAGCATCTATCATTTCTTGTGGTAATAAGTTAAGTATTAGCGATATAAAGAAATTAAGTGCTACACCACCTAAAATTAAAAATGGTATTGACTTTAGATTAATAGGTCTAATATTAACTTCCTCTAACACATTCTTTTTACTACCTTTAAATATTAAAAAGTAAATAAGTAATGCGATAACGCCTGTTACTATTGTGATTAAGAGTGCTGCCTCAAGTAGATCTCTTATTGCAATTATAGTTATTTCCTCAACGGATATTCCTCCTTGATTCATTAATTCCATAATTGTACCAACCATTATCGGCACACCTATTATAAGGCTTGCTATTGAGCTTGCACCTATGTATATTCCTAAAAAACCTAGTCCATTACCAAAAGCTTTAAAAAACTTACCCATTTGTATTCCTCCTTAAAATTTTATTTGATAGCCGATTGTAAAACTCCAAAAGTGCAGTTAAACAGCGACTTTTTTAATGAT
>CAYJFG010000147.1:0-2872 GCA_964369305.1 uncultured Eubacteriales bacterium | reverse complement strand
TCTCATCTTTGATTTATGCATAAAAATTTCTAAAGCATCGCAAAATTCCTCTTTAAAACTTACTTTTAACCCCTCAAATACTTTTTCCATATCTTCTAAACGTATTTTTTGTTCATACGACTTATCAAGCTCCATTACAAAAGATATATAAACATCTTGAACATTTAAATTAAATCTTTCGTAAATAATGTTTTCGTCGCAATGCTCTTTGTGAGAAATTTTATTGAAAATGTCTGAGTGCATAAGCTCTTTATTAATAGTCTTATTTTTTCTATCTACAGTTTCTTTGCTTATTTTTTTCGCTGTAGTTTCTAAAAGTTCTAAAAATTCTGTTCTTTGAATTGGTTTTAAAAGATAGTCAACTGCACCATATTTAAACGTGGTCCTAACATAATTAAATTCGTTAAATCCGCTTAATTTTTTTATCAAGTTCTGATATTTTTTTTGAAAGCTCTATTCCGTCCATTATAGGCATTTTTATGTCGGTTATAACTAAGTCTACCTCATTACTTTCTTTTAAAAACTCATACGCCTCGCTACCGTCTTTAAAGTCGCCTATTACGTTAAACTTTGTTTGATACTTCTCTACTATTTTTCTTATCCCTATTCTAATTACTTTATCGTCGTCTACTATAATCAAATTCATGTTTTTTGCCCCCTTAGATGCTGACATCTAAACTAATTATTACTAAAGTACCTTCATCTTTTTTGCTAAAAATTTCAACTCCGCTATTTTCTCCATATTTTAGCTTTATCCTCTTGTTTACATTTTTCATACCTATACTGTTGTATGCTTTGTTTTTATCGTTAATATAATCATTTAGTAGTTCTACATTTTCAATACCTAGCCCATTATCTTTAACTGTTAATTCAAGTTTAAGCTCTGGCGATAATCTACCTGAAATTAATATTTCACCACCACTTGATATTCCATTCATACCATGATAAATTGCATTTTCTACTACTGGTTGCAGTATCATTTTAATAATTTTAAGCCTGTATAAGTCTGGTGGAATATCTATTTTAATTGTGAAATGTTCTTTAAAACGCATTTCTTGCAAACTAATATAATTTTCCAAATGTTCTACTTCTTCTCCTAGCATTACAAGAGAGTTGTAGTCACTTATGCTATACCTTAAAATTGCACCTAAATTTTGTGCCATATCTGATGTAACTTCATCATCATTTATTATTGCCATCATACTAATAGATCCAATTGTGTTATATAAAAAGTGCGGGTTAATTTGTGCTTGTAGCATCTGTAGTTCTGTGTTAGTTTGATTTAGTTTTTCTACATAAACTTTATTAATCAAATCGTTAATTTCAGAAATCATAACATTAAATGATGAAGCAAGCTGTCCTATTTCATCTTTAGACATCGCTTTAATTTGTATATCATATGAGCCTTTCTCTACAAGTTTTGAAAAAGATATTAATTGCCTAATTGGTTTTACAATTTGACGGCTTATTAAAAACAATCCTAAACTTGAAAAAATAAGTGCAACTGCTGTTGCCAATAAAATATTTATTTGAAACTTATTTAATTCATCAAATATAATATCTTTAGGCAAAAGGCTAATTAAATTTATTCCTGTTTCGCTTGATAATTCTGTTGTAATTATATTTGTTTTTCCTAAAATATCTATTTCATTAAATTTAACTTTATTATCTAAATTTACAAATTCTAGCGGTGTACTAGTTCCAATTTTATCATAGTCTGAGTCGTAAAGAATTTTTCCGTCTTTTTCTAAAATAATTTTGTGGCCCTCGTAAATTGTAAATGTATTAAACATCTCTTCAAAATATGAAATATCTGTATTAACAACTAAGTTACCATAAACTTTTGCATCGCTTATATGTAACATTCCTCTAGATACACCAAAAACATAACGTTCTTCACCGCTTACTAAAGTTGAAATTTTATAAGTATCTATAAAAATTGATTTACCGAAAGCGTCTAAAGAACTTTGAAACCACTGCTCATCTCGTGGGTTTTCAAAACCATAAACAGGATAATCAGCTCTATAATCACTTTGACCTTTCGTATTATATATTATACAAGAACTAACAGACGATTTATACGACATTATCTCACTAAAAATACATTCATTAACATTATTAAACTCAACTGTTTGTTTTCCTGTTTGATCAAACCTTTTTAAATAATTAACGTAATCTTGTCCATATTCTGTGTAATTGATTGGTATTTTTGTTAAACTTTCAATATCTCTTATATACTCATCAATCTCTTTTACAATCAACTCATTATTTTGGTTAATTGAGTTTATAGTTGTAGTTTCTTTTTCATTTACAAATACCGAATAATTAAATATAGATACTGCAAGTATTATAATAAAAACAAAAATATTTATAACCATTAATCTAAAAAATATTGATTGATCTTTAAATTTTGACACAAGCTTTTTCATTTAAACACATCTTTTTACTTTATTTTACTTTATCTTACTTTATTTTACTTTATTATAACAAAAAAACTCTAAAAAGTAAACATAAAAATAATTCGATTTTTTACATTTTGTATTAAATATATACAACTAAAATAATTTTATGCAATTCTAACAACAAGTTATCCTAATTTTTAGAATAACCGTATAGTAAAAGCCCTGCAAATCTTAAAAGATTACAGAGCTTTATATATAGTATTATAAATTTAAAAGTTCTTTTACGTCTTCTTGTTTCATTGCAAGTAACATTTGGTTGGTTTGTGTCCAGTGTTATTATGCAATAGATATGTAATCAATGATAGGTGATAGTTTTTTAATAATAAAAATTAAAAAAACTATTGACGTGATATCAATAAAAAGGTATAATATAGATATAATATTACTATAAAACTTTAGAGGTGTCAATT
>CAYJFG010000146.1:1785-2944 GCA_964369305.1 uncultured Eubacteriales bacterium | reverse complement strand
TAACCACTAAATTCCATATAGAAATGAGGACTAAACAATGAAAATAAAGTTTTTATGCTTTTTAATAACTTTATCTTTGATAATAACAGCAACATCTCTTTTTGCTAATGCAACAGATAAAGAAATAATAAATGTAGCCTATTTCCCTGAAAATATTATGATAAGAAATTTAAATGCCACCGACCATAAAGGTTTAGGATATGATGTTTTATCAAAAATGGAAGTCCATTCTAATTTTAAATTTAAATATATAGCATATGAAAGTATGGGCGAAGCCTTTGAAGCTTTAGAAAATGGTACAGTAGATATTTTAGGGTGCGTTGCGCGTGAAGAAAGTAGAGAGGAATATTTAGAGTATTTTCCTGTGTCTTTTGGAATAGGACAGATGATTTTAGTTGCAAATGACGATGACAAAGTTTTTTACGATGACCCATCTTATATTGACGGTAAAACAATTGCAACATATGCAGGAAACCCATATAAAAAATATCTCGACTTATATTGTGAGGAAAATAATATAACAGTTGAATATGTAGAGGGTACTTTTTTAAATCACTTAGAATTAGACGCCGATATTTATTTCACTACAAGTCTACATGATAAAATGTCAGATAAGCAATCAATACTGAATTTAACTCCGTTTGATTACTACATAGTGGCACAAAAAGGAAATACACAGCTTATAGACGAACTTTACGACGCATTTTCTTCTGTTTTGTCAGATGACGGCGACTTATTGACAGACCTTGACGAAATTTATTATCATAAAGATAATATTGTTAAACGTGGACTTACAAGAGAAGAGCAAGAGCTTTTAGCTTCAAAAGAATTTTCAGTAGGTTTTATAGATGACTACGAGCCTATACATTACTTAGGTGATGACGGTGTAACACCAGAGGGTATAGGAATTGACATTTTAAATGCTATAGCTTATGAAAATGATATAAAGTTAAATTACGTGCCATACACTTTGCAAGACCCTAAAGAGGAGCATGAAAACTTTGATATTTTACTATCGATTATAGGCGATGGATCCCACGACAAAGAATTTTACAACAGCACTCAAGATTATATGACTTTACCTCTTATGTTTTTAACTCAGCCAGATACTATATCAAAAGCATCTAGTTCCGAACATGAAACTAAAATTGGTATGTTT
>CAYJFG010000146.1:893-1775 GCA_964369305.1 uncultured Eubacteriales bacterium | reverse complement strand
CGACGTAATATCGGAGTTTCCAAACAATGAAATAATACTATATGATAATTTAGATAATTTGATTAATGCATACAAAAACAATGAAATTGACGGCATTATTGCAACTAATACAATAACCGAATATGTACATAAAGCACTTGAAAGCGACCAACTAAGAATTTATGGTACTTCTTTAACATTATCATTTCAAATAATGATATCAAAACAACTCTCAAGAGATTATGTAGTAGCTTTTAATGTACTGTTTGATCACCTCAGTAATAATACTTATAACGAAATAGTAACAAGTTACACAGAAGATTTTTCACCACCATATTCAATCACAAGTTTTATTGAAGATAATATAATATCCTTGTTAGTTTTAGCAGTAATAGTTATTATTATTATTTCTGGTAGTATCGTTATGAGTGTCCACAGAAGAAGAAAAACAATTTTAGGAATTATTAATACCGATGAATTGACAGGGCTTTACTCTGTATATAAATTTAAAGAGATTGCTAACAGTATTTTAGAAAAAGATAAAATTTCTATATATGAAATAATTAGCTTTGATATTGACAGCTTTAAAACTATTAATTCTATTTATAGTAGAGAACGTGGAAATGAAGTAATTAAGTCAATTGCACATTCTTTGCGACTTTACAGTGAACCTAGAAATATTATAATTTCTAGAGTAGTTGCTAATGAATTTATAATTTTACTAAAATCAAATGAAAATGCAAATATAAAATCCATCTGTAATAATATAGTAATTCCAGCAATTAAAGATGTTTTGGGGCAAAATTATCATGCAAGTTTGTCAGTTGGTATTTACAAACACGATCGTAAAATAGACTCTGCAATTACTATAGATAAAATGCTTGATTTTGCAAATATTGCTAG
>CAYJFG010000146.1:0-883 GCA_964369305.1 uncultured Eubacteriales bacterium | reverse complement strand
AAAAATACATATTTTTATTATGATAATCAAATGCAACAAGATGAAGTTACAAGAACACAAATATTATTTACAATGAAACAAGCATTGCAAGATGGAGAGTTTACCGCAGAATATCAACCTAAAATAGACTTAAATACCTCAAAAATTAATGGAGCTGAAGCCTTAGTGCGCTGGTATTCAAAAAGTGGACAAAAGAAATTTTTCCCTAATGACTTCATTCCACTCTTTGAGTCAAACGGATTTGTAGTAGATATAGATTTTTATGTATTTGAGGAAGTTTGCAAGTTTATATTTAACAATTCATCAAAAGTAAATATACCTGTAATATCTACTAATTTGTCTGCAATAACTTTGTTTGACAATAGATTTCCAAATATTCTTAAACAAATACTAGATAAGTATGATTTGTCACCGCAAAGAATAAGGCTGGAAATTACAGAAAGTGCCATGAATATGGACGAAAACGCTTTAATAAAAAAAGTTGAACAATTAAAAAAATTAGGTTTTACATTATCTATGGACGACTTTGGAGCAGGTGTTTCTTCTTTAAATAGACTTAGAGCCATTGAAGTTGACGAAATTAAAATCGATAAAGCTTTCTTAGATTATAACGAGGGAAACGACCGTGGTACAATAATCGTTGAAGATGTTATAGATATGGCAAAACACCTAAAAATGAAAGTAGTTTGTGAAGGTATAGAAACTAAGCAACAAGCATTATGGTTAAAATCTTTAAATTGTGACGTTGGTCAGGGATATTATTTTTCAAGACCTATTAAAGAGCATGAGTTTTTAGACTTATTGATGCAAGATAAAAATTTCTTGTAAGCGTATTGATAAAGTCGATAGTTTCAAATAAAAATTTTTATAAATGCTTATTTAT
>CAYJFG010000145.1:2442-2959 GCA_964369305.1 uncultured Eubacteriales bacterium | reverse complement strand
GATGGAGTTAGTAATGATGCGCGTGCCGAAGAACTGGGTGTTGTTGCACCAGTGAGGAGAATGAATGATGCACTCATTGCGTACTACGGTGTTAGCAATAAGTGGCAGTGTGACTACTATATTAACTCGTCATCTGCAATCGGAACATCCGGAGCTCTGGGAAGTGTAGAAGACTATCCGTGGATTGTCAATAAAACCGCTAAAATAATCGGAGGTAGGCATACGGGGCCTAATAAAGTAAGTATTATTAACGCTACAGATGCACGTTTGCTTACCAATGCTATTGCTCTACAAGGAATGGGACATGATGTGGTTACTGACGAGATTAAAGAGATTTACGAAGACAAATACGCACTATTTTATGTAGATGTGGATCTGCTTGTGGATCTTGACTTCGAGCCTTTGAAAACAGCCGGATACAGCGCACGTATACAGGGTGCATACTTCGGAACTTTCAATGGTAACAATCGATATATTCACAACTACGAAGATAACTATCCATTCTTCACTTCACAGG
>CAYJFG010000145.1:0-2416 GCA_964369305.1 uncultured Eubacteriales bacterium | reverse complement strand
ATTTTTGTTGCCCCTAAGGTTACAGGTGCGGGAATTGATAACGTGGGAGTGATACTCGGAACGGCAGACTTTGGGACTGTAATTTCAGGCTGTAAAGTGATTGATGGTCAGGTAACAGGAGCTAAGAATGTCGGTTCAGTTATCGGAAAATCTGAAGCTAATATCTTCAACTGTACTGTAGAGCGCACCTTGGTGAAGGGCACTACAAATGTAGGAGGAATTGTTGGTCTTATCGAATTGACCAAAGCAGAGACTCAATTTGAATTGGAGAAAGAAAATTACAAAGGAGTTCTGCCTTTTGGTGGTTCAATTTCAAGCGCAGTGGTAGAGGCCTCGGATCCGAATGGCGTGGCTGGTGGAATTGCAGGTAAAGCCTCATCCGATATGGACGCAACAGCATATCACGTTGAATCGCAGGGTGTATCTTTCACCGGAAGTGTGAAGGGTAATATCGTGGGACCAATTGCTGGGGAAATTGAAATGGCACAAGAAAAACTTGGTTTCCACGGAATTGAAAATGATGGAGATATCTATCCTATCGGTACAGATCCAGTTGTGGGTGGACTTGTTGGTATCGGTAGAATTATCGGCCCAGGATCGCTCAATGCGCCTGCAAGCCCTAATATTACGTCTTTGACAGTGTATGCAATTGCGGTGTCGAATACAGGAAAAATTGATATGAGTGGAGCAAGTGGTATGGTACAAATTGGAGGTATGTTAGGGAAAATGGAATTGAGTACAGTCTCCAAGATTCCCGTCACAACCACAGTAGATGGCGCATTCGAGACGATTTCTGTTGGATCAGCATTTATTCCCTTCATCGGTAATAAGGGTGACATAACGAAGCTTTCGGAGACATTCAATGTTACATACCTAAGCACTCAACCAGCCGCTGGAGAGTATGTTCCTAATCCATTCCTTAGTTTGGCTGCCAAGGGAACAGCTGATTTTACTACGGCAATGGGTGTAATAAACAAACATTTGGAGGGGGTATCAGCTCCTGCTCTATATAATATGAAGCCATTCAGTTATGATGGGAATGGCAAATTACAGTTCCCTACCAATTAAACTTAACACCGTGCCCTCTACCTTTTGCAACGAGAGTAGGGGGCACGGCTGCTATAGTTATATTTGCTGAAAAGGTAATAAAGTCACATTGATTTTATTACCTTTGTAGTATTAAGCTATTAATTATATAATTAGAGTTACTGTTATGAGAATATTAGTACTATGTGTAATTATTGCTGTTGGAAGCCCCCAAACGAGTGCTCAAGAGCAAAATATGGAGAGTTTTACATACTCTGGTGATCTTTGTGACTACGAGTGCTTCTATCGCAGGGGCGAGTATGACAAACAAATACTGCAAAACACACTGAGTCTCTTCAAAGGAAATGAACGCATAATTTTTATCAACAAAGAAAATAGCGTAGAAGAAAATAAAGCAATATATAGAAACAAACTCAAAGAAATTGCAGAGCTGCAAATTATCGAAACTTCGATCTGGCAACTATTCAAAGATCAAATTTATTACTACGACTCACTGCGCTACGATTTGCTTGTCATTAAGCAAGAAATACAACAAAATCCCAAGGCTTTGCTTGAATACGACGGGCTATATTTGGATTCAATGTTGGTTAAGTGTGCCAATGTGCTAATAAATAGTAGCGACCAGGAGATCGTGGCCAATACAAGGCAGTATATGCACGAATTGATCTATGCCCTCGCACAGGTGAACAAAACGCCGTGATGGCTGACAGAACACAAGAGGAAAGAGATTACAGCTACTCAAATGTACTGAGACGATTGAATGTGAGTGATAGCACAGCTGAGGCAAAATCGGAGCTTTACACAGTTATTCAAAATAGAATAAATTCTCAAATTCATAATAAATTCGATACAAAGTTCGAGGGTTATACATTCAGACAGAATGTTAACTTTGAGCATCATTTCAATGCACTGTTCGATAGTGTCAGGGAGTACAACTGTATGGAACCATAGTGAATCGGTGTGCTATGGTATTTTTCAATAAAAAAGCTATGCTGAGTGAGCAATAATACATCAGCATAGCTTAATAAATTATAGGGCAATACAGCTACAATTCGGTTGCGAAGAGCTGAGCGAGGATTTGCGCCAGTTCGCTTTGGGTAGCGAGCGCCTCTTCTTGTGCTGTGTAGTAATAATCAATCTCTTGCAAGTAGGTGAGCAGCGATATTTCACCTAATTCCAATGCTTTTTTTAGTAGTTTGTCGCTATTTAGCGAAGCAAGGCTTGAAGTGGTTGATGCCACATTATTCTGCAAAAGCAGCGCATTTTGAAAAAGTGATTTGAGTGAATTGTAGAAAGTGAGTTTAGCATCCTCGGCAATGGTTTGAGCAACTTTCAGCTCGGCCTTTGCACGTTTCACGCGATTTGTGTT
>CAYJFG010000144.1:1836-2964 GCA_964369305.1 uncultured Eubacteriales bacterium | reverse complement strand
GGCTCAACAAATTAAAATTGCAGAACTTCAAAATTATATTGATAGAAACAAAGTAAGAGCATCAACTGCAAATATGGCAAAAAGTAGACAAAACACCCTTGATAAAATAGAAAAAGTAGAAAAACCACAAACGTATCAAAAACCACCGAAAATAAATTTGGAGTTTGATTTTAACCCGCCAAAAGATATTTTAGATGTAGAGGATTTAGAAATATCAGTAGACGGTAATGTTTTAGTTTCATCGTTTGACTTGAAAGTGATTAGGGGAGAAAAAGTAGGAATTGTAGGTAAAAATGGAACAGGAAAATCAACACTGTTAAAAATCCTACAAAACAAATTGCCACATAATAAAGGTGTTATAAATTGGTGTGACAATAAAAAAATCAGCTACTTTGAACAAGAAAATGCACAACTAGAATTTAACAATACAGTTATTGAAGAACTGCACAGAAGACACCCACGAAATACAGAACAGTCGATAAGAACAGCACTAGGCAGTGTTTTATTAACAGGTGAAAACGTTTTTAAAAAGACAGGTGTAATAAGCGGTGGCGAGCGTGCAAAATTATGTTTTGCTATTATGATGATGGAACGTGGAAATATTTTAATTTTAGACGAACCTACAAACCATTTAGATATAGTAGCTAAAGAAGTTTTAGAAGATGCTTTAGTTAGGTTTAAAGGAACGATAATAGTAGTTTCTCATGATAGATGCTTATTAAATAAAGTTTGTGATAAAATTGTGGAGCTTGATTATGAAAAATCAACATTATATAAAGGTAATTACGATTACTATTCAGAGCAAAAGAGAATAGAAGATTTAGAAAAAGAAAAAGCTTTACAAGCAGAAAAAATAATAAGGCAAAAAGAAGAAAACGCAAAAGTGTACAAAACTAAAGAAATGCGAGCAAATGAAGTTAAACAAAAAGCATATATAAAAAGTTTAGAAAAAAAGATTGAGGAACTAGAAAGTAAAATAAATATTATAGAAGATGAAATTACACAAGAAAATGTATATTCCGACTACGAACTATTAAATAAAAAGTGTTTAGAACTTGAAAATTTAAAAGAAGAATATACTAAAACTTTTGAGCAATGGGCAAACTTCGAGTAATATTATTAATTGAC
>CAYJFG010000144.1:0-1826 GCA_964369305.1 uncultured Eubacteriales bacterium | reverse complement strand
TATAATATTAATGATAAAATTTATCTTAAATTATGTTTTTCTACTAAAAAATTAAGTAAGTGTTTTATCTCAATTAATCTATTTTATTGCAAGGGCAAACGGTGAACACAAATGTTAAAAAGAATTAAAATGTCTATTATAGGCTTAACAAAAACTATATTATTAATTGATTTTTACGAAAATAAAAAGTACATTAAAGAATTAATAAGTAATATAGAAGAGGCAAGAAAAGCGAATAAAAAATGCGTATTTATAACTAATACACCTGAACATGGTAATTTAGGCGACCACGCAATTACTTTAGCAGAAAAACAATTTATCCAGAAATATGACGATAAGTGTATGATAATGGAGATACCAACTAAACGTTTTAAAAGAAATTTAAAGAAATTCAAACCGCTTGTCAATGACAAAGACTGTTTTATAATTAATGGTGGTGGGTTTGTAGGTACTTTATGGATGATGTAGCAAAACTGTATAGAATTAATTCTTGAAAATTTCTATCAAAACCCAATTATTATATTTCCACAAACTGTATATTTTGATGATAAAAACACAGCAGTTCTCGAAAAATTTAAGAACTTAGTGCAAAAATGTAATAAATTTCAATTTTGTTTAAGGGAGTTTAAATCTTATAATTACGTTTTAGATAATAAAATTACTAAAAAAGAAAACGTACATTTTATACCAGATTTTGTAACTTATTTTCAAACACCAAAATTTAATTACGATAAAAAAGATGTTTTGCTATGTTTAAGAAATGATAAAGAAAAAATAAAAAATTCTACATTTAAAGATATAGAAAATTATATAAAAAATAAAAATATTAAAATAGATTATACAGACACAGTTATAGGAAAACATCTAAATAAAGATACTAGAGAAAAATATGTTGTAGATAAAATAGACCAATTTGCAAAATACAAGTTAGTTATTACAGATAGGCTACATGGTATGATTTTTTCAACGCTTGCAAATACTCCTTGTATATCTTTTGACAATGCAAGCGGTAAAGTTTATGGCGTATATGATAGCTACTTGAAAGATGTTGATTTTGTAAAATGTATTGGAGAAAATGAAACTTTAGATTTTAACAAAATTGATGAATTTTTAAAGTACGAAAACTGCAAATTTGACAATAAGTATATAAGTGAATATTACGACAAACTCATTAAAATTTGCGACAGTTATTTAAATAGTTAAATATCTTTATAATTTTTAAAGATAATAAGGGGTACTTTGGAAAAAAACACAGATACAGTTAAAGGTAAAGTTGTAAAAAATGTTGCGTCTACTGTAGCTTTAAACTTAGTAAATATGTTGGTGTTCTTTTTAAGCCGTGTTGTATTCGTCTATGTTTTTGGAGAATACTATTTGGGAATAAATGGGCTATTTACCAATTTACTAAGCATTTTATCTTTAGCTGATTTAGGTATATCTACTGCCTTGATGTTCAGTTTATATAAACCTTTAGTAGAAAAAGACGAAGAAAAAATAGTTGCATTAATATCATACTTTAGGCGAATTTTTTTCTTTGTAGCACTAGCAGTTGTTCTTTTAGGACTAGCGTTAATGCCGTTTTTAAGATATATTATAAATATGGATACAGAAATTGCGTATGTTGAAATTTACTATCTAATAGCTTTACTAACAACGGCGTCTACCTATCTATTTATTTATAGGGTTATTTTGATTAAAGCAGACCAAAAAGCCTATATTGTTAATAAGATACAAAGTATTTATAATGTTATTTCCTTTATTATTCAATTAATTTTAATTTGGGTGTTCCAAAATTATATGCTATACAGTGTTGCGGTACTAGTTTT
>CAYJFG010000143.1:2564-2998 GCA_964369305.1 uncultured Eubacteriales bacterium | reverse complement strand
TTTTACGTATTTACAGGCAAAACGGGAGCATATGGAATGCTCCCCTACAAATATTTGTTAATATTCACCTTAATGCGACAGCTCCTTTTAAAGTTTTTAATTTTTAATCTTCGCAAAGTAAAATTACATAATCGTTTTCTGTTAATGTGAATTTTTCTGATTTTGATGGATTTATTATTATATCATAGTCGTTTTGTGTTTTCTTCTTATATCCAATTGCAATTGCATTTTGCTTTTCTATTATTTGTGTTAAATCATGGAAATCAATTTCTTCATTTAACTTAACAAAATTCTCTGCTTTTTTTATGTAAATTTCTGAGCCGTCTGCATTTAATAAGTCTTGAAAAACTACTGACAAACTTCTATTTTGGCAAATTTGCGACAATATTAGATTAATGATATTTGAACCAACTACTAAGTCATTTACTTTTGCA
>CAYJFG010000143.1:1713-2554 GCA_964369305.1 uncultured Eubacteriales bacterium | reverse complement strand
TATCTCTCATTTCACTTGTTATATTAAATTGCCTATTACATTTTTTTGCAATATCACGTAGATGAATAAGTTTAAATAATGTTAAAGCGTCCGAGGTTTCATCATCGCTTTCATAATCACTAAGAAGTAAAAAGTTATCTATACCGTTTGACGTTAATTTATTTAAATTTTCCCTATTATCAGTGTCGCAAATAATTGTTGTTATTGAAATGTTTTTCAATTTTTTCTCAAGTTCTTCAAATGAATTTTCAATAACTTTGTTAGCAATAAATATTTTTGAGCCTTTAACTAAGTAATTATCAAGTTCTATTATGATACTATTTATCATATTATTTATGCCAATTATCATTATATTTTCTGGTTTTTCAACAGATTTTTTATTAAAACATAAGCTATCTATATTTTTGTTTTCATAAGGCTTAGTCTTTGCAACGCCGTCGTCTTCAACTAATAAAATTAATTTGTCACTTGATTTTATTAAAATATTTTTATCTGGGTTTAAAAATACTTTATTATCACGTTCAAAACCAAAAACAATAGCTTTTTCAAAACGATTTAGAGCATCGCCAAACTTAACACCATTTAACTCCTCAAAACTTTCAAAGTAAAGTTCGTCGCCGTCATAATCAAATAATTCTACTAAAACAGTAGAAAGCCCTGGTTGTCTACTTGATTGAGCTATAATTCTTGATATAGCGTCTTCAACTAAAATAGCTTCCACATTACCTTTAGAGATAATGCTTATTGTATCTAAGTTTTCCTCTTTATTAATCGTTGCTACAATATGAGGCAAGTTTTCTTCCATACCAATAGACTCAAAATAATTATTAATTGCTATAAT
>CAYJFG010000143.1:0-1703 GCA_964369305.1 uncultured Eubacteriales bacterium | reverse complement strand
GTTTTTATTGTCATAAAATCTTTTTTCTCATTAATAATAATTGACTTACAACTCTCTAAAGAACATTTAGAAAGCATATTTTTATCTGTGATACAACCTGTTCTTGTAATGACTTTTGTTGTTTTTAAATCTTGTATTTCTGAGTTAATCATTTCGTCTACTGTTTCTTTTTCTTGATTAGTTAAAATTACTACAAAGCCTTTTTTCTGATTTTCATTAGCAGTTACAATTTCAGAAATTAAAGTATATACATTGCTATCAAACCCTAAAATAACTACATGGTCTTTTTCAATTACCCTTGAATTTCCCTTTTTTAAATTATTTAGTTTTTCTTCAAAACCAGTAGTTATAATACCTATTAAAATACTTGTTACAAATATACCGCACAATGTAACTAAAGACATTAAGATGACAAACCTTGTTTCCTTTGTGTCTGCGGCTGTAATAGTTCCTGCGTCTATTACGTGCATTAAACTCGACCATATGTAATCTAAAACTGAACCCTCACCATTATTAACAAGTGATAATACTATACCAACGCCCACAATAACAATAGCTGTAGCTAAAAATAAAACTCCTACTAAAGCTACTGTTCCTTTTGCCATAAGATTATCAAACCTGTAACGCATTTTGTCTTTAAAAGTTATTTTCATACAATCCACCTCATTTGTTTTATACCCTATATTTTATATTAATTTAAGCTGATTTTCAAGCTACATTCTTATTTTCTATATAATAACAATTTAAACATTAAATTTTTGTGCAAAATGCAAAACACCTCATGTTGCCTACTGTAGTAAGCATTACACGAGGTATTTAATTTTTTATTGTTTTTCAGGTTCTGGGTATTCTACACCGAAAGTATCTACAGTTACACTTTTCATAATTTGGTCATCAAGCGGACAATCTGCATAATTTGTATCGCATTGTGCAATTTCTTCTAAAACGTCCATACCGCCAATAAGTTTTCCAAAGCCTGCATATGAGCCGTCTAGGTGTGGTGAATTTTTATGCATTATAAAAAATTGCGAGCCTGCTGAGTTTGGCATTTGAGAACGTGCCATTGATAGAACACCTTGCGTATGTTTTAAATCGTTTTTAAAACCATTTTGGTTAAATTCGCCTTTTATTCCATAACCAGGGCCTCCTGTTCCTATTCCTTGTGGGCAACCACCTTGTATCATAAAGTGGCATATTACTCTGTGGAATTTTAGACCGTCATAATAACCTTTTTTAACAAGGCTTATAAAGTTATTAACTGTATTTGGTGCAATTTCTGGATATAGCTCAGCTGTCATTTTTTTGCCGTTTTCCATTTCAAATGTAACTATTGGATTTTTATTCATTAGATTTATCACCTTTCAAATTTAATTTACATTAATATAATAACATTATTTTACATTTTAAATCAATATTCTATTTTGTCTAATATATTAGATAGATAAGCAATTACAACGCCGTAATTACTCATAGGTATATTTTGTTCTTTAGCAAGTTTTACTCTGTTTATTACAAATTTTCTATTAAACATACAAGCACCACAATGAATTATTAAGTCATACGAAGATAAGTCACTTGGGAAATTTGCTCCACATACATTTTCTATTTTTAAATTTTTACCATACTTGTTTCTAAGCATTCTAGGTAGTTTCACACGTCCTATATCTTCATCAAGTGGCACGTGTGTACAGGCTTCTGCAATT
>CAYJFG010000142.1:0-3045 GCA_964369305.1 uncultured Eubacteriales bacterium | reverse complement strand
GTGATGAATTAGCATTTGCTACAGATTTAACGTCATACACAGTAGCCGCCGCAATTTTAGGTGTTACAATAGGTTCGCTACTAGCTTTTTTGTTTCTATTTATAAGACATAGAATAAAAGGTGACAGAATAACAAAGCTACAATTGCAAAATAGTCCGCCACCTGAAAAAGTAAAAACTTTAAGAAAAAGACTAATTTTAACAGCTATTCCAATTGGTCTTGGTGCTATAATAATGAGCATCTCAGGTACTATTGATACTATCTTAGTTCAATCACGAATAATAGATATTATGAACACCTTCCCAGATAAATTGCAAGAACTGTATCCGTTTGTACCTCAAGAGTATTTTGAACATAACACAAACGGCGAATTTACAATACAAATATTTTTATATGGTTCTTTTTCGTACGCAACAACACTTTTAATGCTTATAACAGCAGTTACTCAAGTGTTTGGAACTAGTGCATTACCAAACATAACAGCAGCGTGGACCACACGTAATAAGAAAAAGATAAAAAGAAGCATAGAAACTGTTTTAAAAACAACAACACTATTTACTCTGCCAGCAGGACTAAGCTTATGTTTTTTAGCAGGTCCAATACTTAATTTAATTTATGGTATGAGCGGTAGCAGAGATGTAGAAATTGCAGTAGCAACACCTGTACTACAAGTAATTTGCAGTATGCTACAAGCAGTAGGACGTGTAGACTTACCATTAAAACTGTTGTCGATAGGTATGGTTATAAAAATACTACTGAATTACACATTAGTAGGCATACCAGAAATTAATATACAAGGTGCGGCTGTCGGTTCATTAGTAGGGTATCTATTTGTTACATTTGTAGGCTTATATTTACTTTGCAAAGAAACAAAAATTGTACCAAACTTTGTAGATGTTTTAATTAAACCTTTAATAGCGGCACTCGTTTGTTCTACATCTGCATTCTTATGTAATATGCTATTAACTTCATTTATAAATAGTGTGGTTGCGATTATAATTTCAATTTCAATTGGTGTAATTATGTATGTGATTTCCTTGTTTGTGCTTAAAGCATTAAAAAAATCTGACATTTTAATGCTACCAAAGGGAAATAAAATCGTAAAAGTACTTGAAAAAAAGCGTTTAATACGATAAAATAGTACTTACACTTATTTTATAAAGGATGTTAAGAATGGACTTTGAAATTAAAAGCAATTATAGTATCGAGGACTTACTTGAGATAATGAGCATTTTACGTTCTCCAAATGGTTGCCCATGGGATAAAGAGCAAACGCATATGTCTATTAGACAAAATTTTATAGAGGAAACTTATGAGGCTATAGAAGCTATAGACAATAACGACAAAGAGCTTTTAAGAGAAGAGTTAGGCGACGTTCTTTTGCAAGTAGTTTTCCATTGTAAAATGGAAGAAGAAACTCAAGAATTTAACTTTGATGATGTTGTAGATGAAGTTTGCAAAAAGCTTATAATAAGGCACCCACATATATTTTCTGACGTAAAAGCAAATACAACAGATAAAGTGCTTAATAATTGGGAAAAAATAAAAATGCAAACAAAGTCGCACGATACACAAGCTCAAGCTATGGACAGTGTGGCAAGATCTTTACCATCACTTATGAGAAGTCAAAAACTTTGCAAAAAAAGTGTACAAACACTTAAAGAAATTTATAGTTTAGATGAATTAATATGTCAAGTACAATCAAACTTAGATGACTTGAAAAATTCTATAGATACTCAAAATAAAGAAAAAAAAGAAGAAAAAATTGGCAAGTTATTATTTTCAGTCGTTAATGTTTCACAATTTATACAAGTAGATGCAGAAAAGTCTTTATATGACTTCTGCGAACAATTTATTAATAGATTTTATAAATTAGAAAAACTTGTAAAAGAAAGAAATATTATTATAAATAAAGATACTTCTATGGAAGTTAAAGAATTATGGGAACTAACCAAAGAAGTCTAAAAAAAATTAATAAAATTAATGGAGGATTTAAAACATGAACAAAACACAATTAATAGCTGCAGTAGCTGAAAAAAGTGGACTACAAAAGAAAGACGCTGAAAAAGCAGTAGCATCATTTATAGACGTAATTATTGATGCTGTTAAAAATGATGAAAAAGTACAAATTATCGGTTTTGGAACATTTGAACAACGCAAAAGAGCTGAAAGAGCAGGAATTAACCTACAAACTAAAGAGCCAATCGTTGTAAAAGCTTGTAAAGTACCAGCTTTTAAACCTGGTAAATCTTTTAAAGAAACTGTAAATCAATAATTTATATTTACTTAGAAAAAAAGCTTTTTCATTTAACAATGGAATAGCTTTTTTCTATAAAAGGAGAGTTTAAAAGTGAGATTAGACAAATATTTAAAAATTTCAAGAATAATAAAAAGACGAACAATAGCAAATGAAGCTTGCGACAGTGGAAGGGTAATAGTAAATGGCAAGCCAGTAAAAGCATCTTATACAGTAAAACAAGGTGACATTATAGAAATTCAAATGGGACAAAGATTATTTAAAGCAGAAGTTCTAGAGCTAAGCGAACACGTTAAAAAAGAAAATGCAAGCTTAATGTATAAAATTATAGAATAAGTTATATTTTAAGTATTTACCTCATAAAATTAAATATATAATTTTGGAGGTTTTAGAAATGGTAGACGAAAAATTTAAGCAAAAAATGCCTCATAGTATGATTTTGGAAAATAGAAATTTGCTTTCGCTTACAGGTGTTACCGATGTTGCAAGCTTTGACGAGCAAACAGTTATAATATATACTGATTTTGGGCAACTAAATATCAAGGGAAATAACCTTCATATAAATAGGCTAAATCTTGATGACGGAGAAGTATCGATTGATGGTAGCGTGTCAATGCTAGTTTATACTGAAAACTCAAACCCAAAAAGTGGTATGTTTTCCAAACTGTTTAAATAAGGGGTTTTTACTATTGGAACAAACAGAGCTTTCTCAACTAACTGTTTTTGGTTTGTCAATAATTTGTGGTTTAATAGTAGCAGTAATTTATGATGCTTTTAGAGTTTTGAGA
>CAYJFG010000141.1:2784-3111 GCA_964369305.1 uncultured Eubacteriales bacterium | reverse complement strand
TTATAAGATACTGAACGTCCACCGCCTGATATTGATATATTCTCTGTATTAGAAATATCAGCATAAGCAAATATTACACCATCTTCTGGCATTTCATAGTTCCATGACAATGTAGTAGCTATTGACTTATCTTGTGGACTATAGTTATATTCACCGTATACACCTTCTTGTTTATAATGCACATTTGCATTTACATGGCCAACATTTTTTACTTCTACATCAGTGTATAGTTGTTCACTGCTTCCAGTTGATTTTTCAAACAACTCTTGTTGAGCCTTAAACGGATCGTTTTTATCTGGTTCAAAACTTAAAATTTCTTTATCTGTC
>CAYJFG010000141.1:0-2774 GCA_964369305.1 uncultured Eubacteriales bacterium | reverse complement strand
ACTGTGTCTGAAAAATTTCCATTTTTAGCAATTAAATATTTAAGGTCTAAAAATGCGTGTGTAAGAGGTGTAGTTTCAGCAAAGTAATATCTGTTACCGATATCCCAACCTAAAATACCTATACCCTCTAAGAAATCTGTTACGTTGACATTTGCAGTTGACGAAAATTGAGAAACTCCTGGGAAGTCATACAAAGGAGGATCATTTAATGTGTAGTAATTTGAAAATTCTATTCTATAAAATTCATCATCGTCTTGTGCCTCAATATTGTCTACCGATTCTGATATTATATCTTTTTTATCTGGATATGTTGAGTGTTGTGTAACTCTTACTTCTGCAACGCCTATTAAAACGCTACAAATAACCTCAATTAAAATAACTACACAAAGCATAGTTGTAAGTATTGTTTTATTGATTTTCTTTTTAACAAATAAAAACATAACTGCTAAAACAAATAACGCTATTATTGTGCTACCAAATATTGCAATTTCGCCTTGGTCACCAAGCACTGCACAAACTATTATAAATACAGGGATAAACGCCATACCAATAACATCTACCATATTAATTGTGTCTATTAAAGTATACGCTCTGTAAGCCATAACTACAATTACAAAACAAATAAGGAATGAAAAACGGTAAGGTATCATATTAGTTTCATGAAATCCGTGCCACATATAGTCAAGGACATTTACATTACAACTAACAATTAAAAAGCTTAAAAGTCCAACACTAAAAATTTTCTCTCTTGCTGATATTTTTTTAGAAAGTAAGTATATACCTATTAAAACTATGCATATAAATCCTGCGTATATATTAGGTAATCCAACTTTTACATTTGGTGCGTTAAATGCTGTAAAATTTCCTAAAACTTCTGTAAAGTCGTTTTCAAGCGACCATGTCGACGGAAATTGATTTTCGCTACTTACAGTCAAGCCTAAATTTATATAAGCTGGAATAGTTATAAAGGCAGTCATTGCTAAGCTTATTGCTGTAAAATAAATCATTTGACCTGTCTTTACAAAAAATTGCTTTATCGACATTTTTGTAATTATAACTAAACCTAAGAATGAAAAGGCTGTAAATATACAAACAAACAAACCTATATAATAGTTTGATATAATAGCTAGTGCTAATGCTATTACGTATACTTTGAATTTGCCCTCACGTACTAATGCAACTACACCTAAAATTACAAGTGGCATTAACGCAAATGTGTCAAACCAAATTGTGTTCCAATAGTATCCCATTGTAAATGAACAAAGTGCATACAACGAACCAAAGAACGCTATAGAAATGTCATATGTTTTAAATGTGTATTTTAAGAACATTGCTGTAAATAAACCTGCACAACCAATTTTAATTAGTAGGAATACTGTCATAGCTTCCCTTAAAAATTCAGGCGGTACTAAAATTGATAAAAAATTCAATGGGCTTGCAAGATAATAAGACGCAAGTGCTAATAGGTTTGTACCCATTCCTGTTTCCCATGAATAAAACAGAGATGAACCCTCCTGTAATTTTACTTGTAGGTTATTTAAAAACGGAAAATACTGTTGCCATAAATCTGTTACAAGTATTTGTTTATCTCCAAATGGATATACTCCATTTACCGCAAAACCAATTCCTAATAAAATAGCTGGTAGAAAAAACGATAAATACAAATATAACCTTGAATTGTTTTTTAATTTTTTATCTCTCAAATTTTGAGAAAGAGAAATCTTATTTCCTTTAATTCCCATAATATATTCCTTTCCTATTATTAGTCCTCTGTATATTTTATCACTTTTTTCAAGTTAGGTAAATAAAAATCCAAAAAGTTTTTATTTTTTTACATAATAGCCAAAAATAACACTTCAGTTTAGTTACCATTAATAAAAAAATATCAAATCTAAATTTCAATTAGTATTAAATCATTAATTAAATTAATTTATTTTTAAGAAATTTTAATTTTGGGTAGATTAATTTTTATTTATGTGATATAATAGATTTAAGTATATCAAACAAATTCTCCATCCCCCTATCGCATAAGGAGGTCGCAAATCCATGAATAAAGACTATAAAAAATTTGAAGAACTTGAAAATAAAATAAGTAATTTGGAAAAAGAATTAAGTTTTTATAAATCTGCCTTAGACTCTCTACCAAACCCAATTTTTATAAAAAATGAAAATGCCGAATTTGTTTTTTTAAACAATTCATATAGTGAATTTTTTAAGGTTGATAGAAGTAAATTACTTGGTACTACTGTTGAACAATCAACATATTTAGATGCTAAAGATAAGTTTAGATACCATGTTGAAGATACTACTTTACTTCAAAATGCTACTACTATCAATTATGAAGTTCCTTTTTTAATAGATAATGAAAGTATTGCTTCTTTATATTGGAGTTGTGGTTTTAATGACACTACGCATAATCAACGTGGAATTATAGGCGAGATTGTATCTGTAAGCGACTCAAAATCTATAGAAAGAAAGCTTTTATCTTCTATTTCAACTAATAATAAGGGTAAAGATATAACAAATAGCGAATTTCATAATCAATCAAAGCATTTTTTCAAAACTATACTCAATTACTACCAAGCAAATAAGGTATTAATATTTGAATTTGACTTTTCAAGCGATTGTATTAAGAATATTGCTAGAATTAACCTTAATGACTCTATCTTTGAGGACGATAATTTATATATAGATATGAAATTAAGTGAGATGGTCCCTTTAATTTCGATTTTAAAACAAAATGTTGCTTATTTTGTAAATGCAAAGCAATTTGG
>CAYJFG010000140.1:0-3173 GCA_964369305.1 uncultured Eubacteriales bacterium | reverse complement strand
ACTTTGTTTTCTTATTAGAACTTTTTTACATTTTTCATTTTTACTTAACAGAGCCATTTAATTGCATATGATTATAGAAATCAAAAACATATAAATTTTACTTTATATTTCTAAATTTAATAAAATACAAAATTTTATTTTTGTTTTCTTTAACATATGTGTTTATTTTGTTTCTAAAAGAAATTAGAGAGTCTATATTGTCTAAATCGTTTTGTTTTGAGTAAATAGACTTTTCTACAATATGTATTATGTCTTCCATTTCTTTTTCATTGTGATTAAGCTCACCCTTAGCACTTTTATTTACATCAAATGTATAATTAGTTTTAAATGCAAAATCTAAAGCAAATACTCTTAATAAAAATTCTCTTATAGTTTCGTCATCGCTTTTCTTGATTTTTAGCATTGACAAAAACATAATCATCGATTTATACACAACTACTTTATCCTTTGAAGATAAAACTTTTTTAATAGTATATCGTTTGTGTAAAATTAAAAATAAAATCATACCTATAAATAATAGAGTAAACACTATATAAGGTAATATTTTCATTATGTCAATACTTAGGTTTATTTGTGTTGTTGTAGTAGTTGTAGGTTGAGTAGAAGAAGTGCCACCTTGTGAAGAAGTTGCTGTTGTATCTCCTGTAGGATTAGTCGGCTGTGTTAATTGTGTTTCGACTTGTGTATTTGGTTGTGTTTCTGTTTCTTCGCTTATACCGTTTAGCTCATCTATAGCTTTATCATAAATTTCCTTCCAAACATCATCTGCATTACCACCAACAATATAATCATCACTTTCACCAAAATCAATATAATTATTTGTAGGGTCAACAATAACCCATTCACCAGTCCAGTATAATACTTCAACCCATGCGTGTAAATTTTCATCTAATACATTTTGATACGTATCCTCTGAAACTTCATATACTGAATATCCAGTTACATATCTACAAGGAACACCAATTGAGCGTAACAGTACAACCATTGCCGCTGCAAAAGATGCACAATATCCCTCTTCAATATCAAATAAAAAACTATCAACAAAGTCTTCCCCAATTCCGCCGTCAGGTGTTCTGGTGTACTCGTACGTTTCATACAGATAATAATTGAAAAACTTCAAAATTTCTTTTAAAGAGTAATCGTAGCTAGTTCTTTTAAAATACTCTAATCGTTGCTCTTTGGTCAAATTTTCAAATGGATTTACAATTTGAGTAAACTCTTCTAATATCATTTGATCTAAATAATAATACATATGGTTTTGTAAATTATTTAAATATATATCATCTACATTTTCCTTGTAACCATTAGTTTCACTAGGACGAGCAAACGAGTATTTTTGAACAAATGAATTTGAATCAAGATGTTCATAGTCTGCATTTAATAGATTTGCTTTTAAGTTTTCTGCTAAATCTTTAGTTCTTTGAGTTATAGTATCTGGTAGTTGTGTCAATAATTCGTAATTACTATATTGTATATTCGAACTAGTTTCTTCATCAAAATATTCATTATTTCCAAAGTAAGAGTCGTTAAACTCGTTTACTCTATATTCGACAAGTATTTCGTCTCCTTTAATAAAATACTTGTCACTGAATAATTCGCCACTAGAGTTTATAGAAAAATATCCACCTGGATATACAAAAGTAGGAGATGGATAGCTTACGCCATTAGGTACCCTGTTACTAAAATAACTATGCATCTTTAAAGTATATGAATTAACATTTGGGTCAGTAAGTCCGAGTTCTGGGTCTAACGTTTTTATAAAGTCAGTAGCCTCAATAGTTTCGTTATTAATTATTTTTGCAATATCGCTTTGTATAAATGATCTTCCTGTGTATTCATCATATACATTAGTTTTAAGAAGCAATGGTTCACTGTTTTTTATTTCAAAATGGACAGTACCAAATTTAATAGAGTCACCGCCTAACACAATTTCTTCTAAATCTTGATTGAAAATTTCTGAAAATTGCCTGCCGTAAACACCCATATTTGCCATAGCATTATTTATAAGATTATCAACAGTATTTACAACATATTCATTTTTATAATTAGTAGGGATTAGCTGTATAATTAAAGTTAAAACTAAAATTGGTATTGTGCATAAAGACATTCTCTTGCCTTGAAAGTTCAAATATTTACTTTTTTTACTTTCATTTTTTAGATAAAATGCTTTATTATATATCCATAACATTGGAATTAAAAAAGCAAAAAATGAATAAATATAATTAGTTCCAGAATAAAAAATACTTAAAACTAACAAAAGCATTACGCCTAAAATTGAAATAGTTAATATAAATTTAGGGAACTTATTTAAATAATAAATTATAACAACTGGAATAGAGAATAATATGTATATTAAATACCTTAAAGCTTGACCAAAAAATTCATCATGGAAAGTGCTAATTGTTGGATAATTATTAAAGATAAAGTAATAAAAATCAAAAGAATTTGAAATTATACTATTTAAGCCTAACAAAACAGAAAAAACAATAAAAATTGCAACTGGTATACTTAGAGATATTAAAAATGTTTTTTTTGAAATATTGGCAAACGAAAAAAGTTGCCAAAAAATTAGGTTAAATATTAAAACATGAGGTATTATATCTTCGTTAATACCTGAAAAATAAGTTACTATAAATACAAATGAAAAAACACTTGAAAGCAACCCATAAAAGAAACCGTCTATAGCGTTTCTTAAAACTTTACTTAAAAAACTTTCTTTTATCAACTTTTCACCTGCTTTCAATCTTTAATTTTACTGTAATCAGATAAGTAAATATAATCATTGTTTGCAATTAGAGTAGTTTGAATTTTTAGTCTATACTTTATTGCATCACCAACAAGAAAAATCATGCTATTATTTGGTAAGTTTTCAAGCTCAGTTAAGTCTACATCTTTGTCAAAGCTTGAAAGAATTAATACTACTGGCAAATTGCTCATTTTAAAATTGAAAAACTTAAAGTCTTTGTCTTTATTCTTTTTAATTGAAATTGTGGATAATTCGTATGGTAATAACTTATAGTTTTTGTCTGTATAAGTACGTTGTTGACCATCAAAAAATGTAAGAATTGTAACAGCATTACCTTGTTTTAAGTAGTAGTTATTTAAAGCTACAATGCTATTTGCTATTTGTGTGTAGCTTTCATCTTCGATTTTGTCAACAAAAATATTAATAG
>CAYJFG010000139.1:0-3194 GCA_964369305.1 uncultured Eubacteriales bacterium | reverse complement strand
ACTATTAACGTGCTTTAATTAAGGTTTTTGGGGCTACTTTTACAATTGTCTAATTAAATAAATTTTGTATTAATAAAGCGATATAGTCAACTCCAAAAATTGCAAGAGCTGCTAGGGCAATAAATAAAATAGCTGAAATAATTCTTACTGTTAATCTCTTTTTGTCGCTCATTTCTTCAAATTGCTCAACTTCTTTTTCTGTTTTTTTATCTTCGTGCATAATCTCAAAAGAATTATCGTCGGCATTTTCATCAACGATTTTTGCATCTGCTTTTATAGCACCCATGCCTATTAGTATTTCTTGCGATTTTTCAAAAGCTCCAAAAGGTACAAGTATTTTAACATTAGCATCAGTTACTCCTGATAAGCCAGCCATAGTATGCTCTTTTTTTAGTGGTTTTTCAATACAAGGAATATTACTATCACTTAGTGTTGCAACAATCCTATCACGTTCAAAACCATTTGCAGTTATTAAAAAAACAGGGTCATTTTCCTTAACTTCTTTTTGAAGTAGTGAGGAGCAAGTGTCGCACATGACACCCCTTTGAAATAGAGTATAACATTTAGTGCAGTATTTCATAATTATTCTATCCTTTATCAATTTGATTAATACTATAATATAATATCAAATTTTTAGCTAAAATGCAACATTACGTACGCATTTTAGCTAAATAAACTATTTTACTTTTTTAAATTTAATTAAATAGTGAACAATATTATGTTTTTTAAGTGCATAAGCATTAATTTTATTTCTAAACTGTTTTAATTCTTTTACATTTACTTTGTCTTTTGAATATAAGTGCTTTTCGACTGCATCAATAATTTGTTGCATTTCCTCTTGATTTTCATTTAATAAATTAAATTTCGTAGTATCTTTTAAATCAAATGTAAAATCATGTGTAAATACTCTTAACATAAATTCCCTTATAGTTTCATTTTCTACACGCATGATTTTTAAGGAACTTAGTAACATAATCATTGATTTATAAACTACATCTGTATTATTTGATGCAAGTGTATTTTTTATCAACTTGTTTTTGTAAAAAATATATACTGTTATTGTTAAAGATAAAGCCAGTAAAACACCAATAATAATTAATGCATTTGTAATATCTAGGCTGTTACTTTCGTTTGGTTTAGTAGTGCTACTTTCTGTTGTTGCATTTTGTGTTGGTGTTTGAGTAGTAGCGTTTGTAGGCTCGTTTGGTGAAGTTGTAGGTTCTGTATCCTCTAAAGGCTCAGTAGGTTCAACTACTCTTTCGCTATTAACTTTAAATATTACTCTATCGATTAAATCTATAGAACTATCATATCTAGTTAAAATATTTTTTTCGCCTTTAGTGCTTAACCACATTGTATTAGTTGGATCGTAAATATACGGCGACATTTCATCTTCCCAAATTTCGACCCATGCATGAAATTCATAATCGGTTATATTTTTATAATCTGCACCAGTAGAAGATACGTAGTATCCCTCAATATATCTACACGGTATACCAATAGAACGTAACAACACAACCATAGAAGTTGCAAAAGCAGAACAGTATCCCTCTTGTATATCAAAAAGAAAGCTATCTACAAAATCACTACCGACTTCTCCTCGTGGCGTTTTAGTATATTCGTAAGTTTCGTGTAAGTAGTATGCTATAAAAGAAGCAATTTCGTTATTAAATATAGAAGTATCGTAAAGTTTTAAAAATTCCAAACGCTCACTTTCTGGTGCGTTCATTAAATAAGTTTGCACATCTTGAGGAAAATATGATAAAAAATTGTAACGTGTATCGTCGTTAATATACATTTGATTTAGTAAATTAATTTTAAGCGATTGTGCAAGATCTCTTGTTCTATCAGTAATTGTATCTGGCAGTTGTAGATAATATGTACTCAAATGGCTACTGTCGCTAACCGGCATACCTCTATCGTAATTAAAATGCGACGCACCAATTCTTAGAGTATCATTTTCTTTGAAAAAATCGTTATAGAATATCTCACCTAATTCATTGTAGGAAAAATTATTTTCAGTATTAAATTCTATTATTTCAATAAAAGGAGAGATGTTAGGTATTCTATACATACTATTATCAACAAATTTTAAATTGTAAAATAAATCGCTTTCTCTTTCTAGCATGGCAAGTGAAGAGTTATAAGTATCGTCTTCATCAGTAGTTGGAAATGTCATATCTTGCAAATCTTCATACGGAGTTCTTACTTTTAATTCCTCACTTTGATTAAATCCCATACCAGTATAATAGTCATAAGCATTAGTCTTTAAATATAAAGTTTCCCTATTTCTAAGTTGAAAATGTGTTTCTCCAGTTTGTATTAAGTCACCACCTAAAGTTACAGATGAATAACCGTCGTCAAAAGTTTGCTTAAAAAGATTTTCAATATTATTTGCAATACTATTGACAGAATTTATAAAAGGTTGACTTTGATAATTAATAGGGAAGACCTGCACCGCAATTAACAACGCTAGAACTGGTATAAAACTTAGTTTCACACGTTTAAATTGGAATTTTAGGAAAGTTTGGTTTTCATCATTATTATTCAAAAATAGAGATTTACTGTAAATCCACAAAGTTGAAAGTGACACCACAATAAAAGCGTAAACAAAACTTATCTCTGTAAAAATAATGCTTAATGCAATAAATGAAATTAATAAAGTAATAGTTGTAATTAAAATCACTTTTTTAAACCTTGTTAAGTAATATATAACAATTACTGGTATTAAAAATAAAAATGATATCAAGTAAATTAAAATAGTACCATAAATTTTATCGCTTATAGTTTTTAAATCAGCTTGTGCATTGTTTATAAAATCAATAAAACCTGTAAAGTAAGTGGAAAAATTATCTATACCACTAAATAAAATATAAAATATAAATATGACAAAAGGAAAAATTAGCCCAAATATAAAAGTCTTTTTTGATATATTTATAATAGAAAAATAAGACATTGCAATTAAATTAAAAATTATAATTTGTGGTAAAAAAACGTCTGCATTATCTGTAAAAAATAAAGCTATAAACACAAAAGAAAATACACTTGATAATAACGCATAAAAAATACTATCTAAAAATCTTGATAAAATATTATTGATTAAACTTTTATTTTTCATATGTACCACCTTTACATTTAATTCGTATTGTTAAGTTAAATGAATATTGAGGTACAAGCCTTTTTATGATAAAATG
>CAYJFG010000138.1:1248-3203 GCA_964369305.1 uncultured Eubacteriales bacterium | reverse complement strand
AGTGAAAAGTGAAAAGTGAAAAGTGAAAAGTGAATAGTGAATAGTGAATAGTGAAAAATGAAAAATGTAGGGCAAAGGCTTTGCGCTACACCATTATTGCATAAAATCCTTAAGTTCTGATTATGGATTGATAATTAAGAATAGAATGGTAAAAAATATAGCTGGTATCTATATAAAAATAATATTCAGATAAAAAACTAAATATTTATACAGGTTAATATTAACAAAAAACCAAATGAGTATTTAGTTAAGTTGCTATTTTTAACATGAAAGCTAATAAATTTTAAAAAAACCCTTTAAAAATTATTAAATAAGATATAAAATAGTATGTATGAAGAAGTCGTTATATTAATATATTTAATGATTAGCGATTTTTCGTTAAAACGTAACAAAGGAGGTTATAGTTTTAAATTAGTCTTTATTTGCAATAACTTAAAGTAAGTAAAAATTTGTTTTCTAAATTAAAGGAGGATTTTAAAAAATGCAAAAATTTAAAAAAGTTCTAAGTTTAGCTTTAGTAGCTATTATGTTAGTAAGTATGTGCATTATTGGAAGCGTTACAGTATTTGCTGGAACAACTGAAAAAGGCACAGCTCCAATGACTGTTGTAGACACAATCGACGTTAAAAAAGGTGACAAAATCACATTTACAGTATCTATCACAGGTGATACAGGAGATAATAAATATTTATACGCTTATAATATGAATACATATTATAATGATGTATTAGGTTGGGACGCTGATTTTGAAACAGCAATGGCTGACCCATTTGAATCAGAAACATATGTTCCAACAATTGTAACTTTAGGTGCTATTACAAACTTATATCCAATTAGTGGCGATTTAGCTTTCTTTGCTAATGGATCAAACATTAACAGACCAGAAAGAGTTCAAGAAAAAACTATGATCTACACTTTAATATTTGAAGCTGTTAAAGATGGTCAAGCTAAACTTACAACTAATTTCTTAGAAATGTACTATTTAACTGGTGCTGAAAAAACAGAACATGATTTAATATTCTCAGCTACAACTGAATATACAGTTGAATCAACTGAAGTTCCAACAGAAGAGCCAACAGATGCTCCTACAGAAGAAGTGACAGATGCTCCAACTGAAGAAGTAACAGATGCTCCTACAGAAGAAGTGACAGACGCTCCAACTGAAGAAGTAACTGACGCTCCAACAGAAGAAGTAACTGACGCTCCAACAGAAGAACCAACAATAATGACATACGACTACTATGTAGCAGGCGACGAAGCTTTAACAGGTTTTTCATGGGATGCAATGGGTCTAGGTATGGAATTACAAGGAGATGGAACTTATAAAGTAATTCTAACAGACGTTCCTGCAGGTACATACGGTTGGAAAGTTACAGACGGTACATGGGATAACACATTCAATGAAGATGGTGTTGCTCCAGCAGGCGGTGGCAATGCAACATTATCATTATCAGAAACTGCTGATGTAACTATCACATTTGATCCAATAACACAAAAAGCATTAGCTATTTCAGACGCTAGAGTTGTTATTACAGAACATACTTACACAGTAGCAGGTGAAGAAGGACTTTGCGGAGTTGCTTGGTCACCAACAGCTACACAAAACAACATGACAAAAATTGGAACAGATTTATACGAAATTACTTTAACTGATATAGCTCAAGGCTCATACGAATTTAAAGTAGCAGAAGATAACGGCTGGAGTAACTCATGGGGCGTAAATGGTGGCGACCAAAACGTAGTTGCTAATGTAATCGTTGACGAAGCAGACTCAGCAGACACTCTATACAATGTTACAATCACATTTAACTATGCAACAAAAGCTATTGAAGTAGCAGTTGACTATGCAGGTGAAACTCCAACAGATCCACCAACAGAAGAGCCAACAGACGCTCCTACAGAAGAAGTAACAGATGCTCCTACAGAAGAAGTGACAGACGCTCCAACTGAAGAAG
>CAYJFG010000138.1:0-1148 GCA_964369305.1 uncultured Eubacteriales bacterium | reverse complement strand
CACATTTAACTATGCAACAAAAGCTATTGAAGTAGCAGTTGACTATGCAGGTGAAGTTCCAACAGAACCAGAAACAACTATGTATACAGTTACATTTGAAGATCAAGATGGTAATGTAATCGCTACTCAAATGGTTGAAGAAGGTCAAAATGCTATGATGCCAGAACTTCCTCTACTAAGAGAATATGTATATGTTCCAGCATTTATGGCTACAGATTTAGAAAACATCATGGGAGATATGACATTTACATTTAACATGGAAATGAAATCTTTCAATGTTGGTACATTAAGTGCTGATGTTGAAATCACAGGTGCAGACGAAAATGGTATGGTATTGTATGGCGAATTTGTTACATTAGAATACACAGGCTTAGATACATTTGCAGGTTGGTCAATCAATGGCAAAGTAGTAAGTGCTGATATGGAATATTCATTATTCGTATTTGAAGATTTAGTTATTGAAGCTATTATAGGTGAAGCAACAATCGATACATCTATATTTGTAAGCGATAACGTAATTTATGATACAGTATCAGAAGCAGGAAGAGTTTATATGTATTTTGATATCAATGCAGTAAATATCCCAGCTGACGCTCAAAATATCCAATACGGCGTATATCGTACAACAACTATGAAATCTTATGAAGATGTTATGGCTGAAGTTCAAGCTTATGTTGGTCAAGGTACAGCGTCATCAGCTATAATGGATTATACAGCAGGCGACTACCTAAATGATGATGGTCGTTATGTATACTTACTATCAGCTCCAAGCACAGTAGCAGAAGATACAAAAGTTTATGTATCAGCATGGATTGTTATAGACGGCGTTCTATACGTATCACAAAGTGTAATGGCTGAACCAGGAAAAGCATAATAAATAATATTTAATAAACACATTTTATTAAAATAAAAAAACACTCTCAATCTTTATGGTTGAGAGTGTTTTCGTAATTCGTAATTCGTAATTCGTAATTCGTAAATTGTAATTCGTATTAGTAGTGCATATTTTAAAATTGTCAACCTCTAAAATATAGTTATAGATGGATTTAGTGTAATTGTGTAAAGCATAAAAACACGCCTTTCATTTAATATAATTACATTATGCATTTAAATCTTATAAAAATCAACATAAATTTATAAAATGTTGA
>CAYJFG010000137.1:0-3301 GCA_964369305.1 uncultured Eubacteriales bacterium | reverse complement strand
AAAGTGATTTTTTGTAGATATATCGTGAAAAATTGCGTGTTTTGAAATGTTGCCTTCTCAATATGGGTATGAAATGCTTGAGCCTAACGGAAATGACTTGTATTACTTATTAACTCATAGGGTACTTGCTTATATTTACGGCTATGAAGATTGGGATAAAAACTTACCATCGAGCGACTGGAAAAATGCAATAATAGAACTTGCAAACGCTATAAATAAAGCACCTAGCGTACCAGTTAATACGGAACTGTATGTTATGGACTTAGGTTCAAGTTACCAACAAGTTATACTACAAAGAGATGTTATACAAATACAACTTCAAAAAACATCATCTGACACAAGTATAACTGAGGGAAACAGTTGTTATTCTCTTGAAGGTGCGGAGTATTCCATATACCTTGACCAAGCGTGTACAGAGTATTTTGGTAAAATAGTAACAGATGAAAACGGATTTGCAAAGTATGGAAATAAAATACCAGAGCAGAACTATTACATCAAAGAAACTAAAGCACCTCAAGGTTATGCTTTAGATAAAACTGTATATCCTTTATCTTCTGCTACCTCTAAAAAGGAAAATGGTATTACCGTCTACACATTTAATGTAGAAGATAAGCCGTTAAATGACCCTATAAATATATTACTAAGTAAGGTCGATGCTGCAACAGGTGAAACTGGAGCATATTTAGCTAACGCAGAATTTACAATTAAATACTATGATGGATACTATAGCACATCTGACGAACTAAAATCTAAAACACCTATTAAAAGTTGGACAATGAAGACCGACGAAGACGGATATATCTCTCTATCACCTTACTATCTAGTTGATGGCGATGAGTTTTATTACAACGAATTCAATCAAGTTACTATTCCACTAGGTACTATTACTATTCAAGAAACTAAAGCACCAGACGGCTATAAAATCAATCCCGAAGTTTTTATAAGACAAATAAAAACAGATAGTGTAGCAGGTATTGTAACAACTTACAACCCACCAACTATTGAAGAAGAACAAGTTGCAAAAGGCAAAGTGCAAATTATCAAAACCGATAGTTTAACAGACAAACCACTTAAGGGTGTTCAGTTCGGTTTATATTCATCTAATCAAACTGATAGTAGCGGTTTACTTCTTCAGCGTAACTTAATCGAAACTTTAACAACTTTAGCAGATGGTACGGCAGTATCAAGCGAACTTGAAAAAGGTACGTATTACATTCAAGAAATTAAAGCTTTAAATTATTATCAATTTGACAAAACTGTTTATCCTGCTACAATTTCAGAAAACTTGACAACTCAAGAAATTAAGATTGTAAACCACGTACAAACTGGTAAAGTTAAAGTTGAGAAAACATCTGAAGACGGAGTAATAGAGGGTATTGTATTTAGGCTACAAGGTGCAACATTTACAGGTCAATACATCGAAAGATTAGCAACAACTAATGCTGAAGGTATTGCAGATTTTGGAGAAGTTCCAGTAGGTAGCTATTCAATTGTTGAAGTTACACAAGAGTTAAGATATGTTACATCAACGTATAAAAGCACAGTTGTAACAAACGGCAGTGATACTACAATAACTTTCCATAACTCTTTGAAAAAATCACCTATACAGATTGTAAAAACATCTGAAGATGATGTAGTAAAAGATATATACTTCAACATAAGTTCATCAAATGGAAGTCACGGCAACTACAAAACAGACGCAGGTGGAAATATATATTTAGGTGCTGGACTACCAGTGTATGACAGCAATAACGAAAAAGTAGTATATACTATTACGGAGTTAGGTTTTTTAAACGGCGGTACATACACAATACCTAATAGATATAATCCACCAAGCCCTAAAACAGCCACGCTTGAATACGGCAAAACGACAGTTGTTAGGTTTGAAAATACTTTAAAAACTGGTACTGTTACTCTTAACAAAACTGATGCAAGCCTTAAAGTTTTAACTGGAGCAGAGTTCAAGCTTTATCACGCTGATGGAACAGAAGTTAAAACTATTCAAAATGGCAACGGCACGTATATGTATAATGAAACTAGTGGTGCTACTAGAACGCTTACACCTAGTAGCGATACGGCACGATTATATATATCACAACTACCTCAAGGTGAATACTACTTTGTCGAAACTAAAGCACCTAACGGTTTTATGCCTTATGGTAAAAATATAGAGTTTGAAGTATCAGCAGGCACTGATGAAGAGTTAAGCGTAACTGCACAAGTACGAAATAGTAAATTACTAATTTTTAGTACTGGCGGTGTGGGAGATGTAATTTTTTACATTTTCGGCTTTATAACTTTACTTGTTTATGTAGCGTTAATTCTATTTATGATAGGAAGTTACAAAAGAAACTCTAAAAAACAAAAATAATTTTTCTAAAGTTTTTAAAAAATCAGCTGATATATTGACAATAGATGAAAATAATACTATAATATATATATAGGAGGTGTTATTTATGGCACAAGCAAGTTTAAGCGTACACATGGACGAAGATTTAAAAAAACAATTTGATGGTTTTTGTTCTGATGTTGGTATGAATATGTCAACAGCCATTAATATCTATGTAAAAAAGGTAGTAAAAGAACGTAGAATACCTTTTGAAATTTCAGCAGCAAACGATCCTTTTTATTCTAGTAGTAATATCAATCATTTAGAAAAGGTAATTTCTAAAATCGAAAGTGGCAATTCTAAATTTGTAGTTAAAACTATGGAAGAATTAGAGGAAATGGAAAATGAGTAGTTTCAAGTTTGAGGAAGAAGCATGGGAAGATTATTTATATTGGCAAACTCAAGACAAGAAAACATTAAGGAAGATTAATTCTTTAATAAAAGATATTGGCAGAAATTGTTTTGACGGTATCGGTAAACCAGAGCCATTAAAAAATAATTTAAGTGGTTATTGGAGCAGGCGAATTGACGATGCCAATAGAATAGTTTATACACAAAAAGACGAAACTATTATAATTATTTCATGTAAAGGTCATTATGATGATTAATAAAAGGAGCGTTATTTATGGACGTTATACTGGATTTTAGCGAAGAAGAAATATTAATCATAGAAAAATGTGCAAAAATTCACAACTTAACGGCAGAAGAATTTGTAACACAAACAATTAAAAAGTTCCTAGAAGAACTAAAAGAAAAAAACTTAAATCAAGGGTTATAACTTAAAAGGTTATAGCTCTTTTTTTATACCAAAAAACTAAATTTTATATTAAAAAAGGAGTCAAAAATCATGACAAAACAATTGGCAACATTTCAAAACACGCAATTTTTCACGATATATCTACAAAAAATCAC
>CAYJFG010000136.1:0-3305 GCA_964369305.1 uncultured Eubacteriales bacterium | reverse complement strand
AATTTATGTTAGCAATACTAGAAACTGAACAAAGAGCAAAAGAAAAAGGCGAAGATATTACAAAGATATATAATCTTTATAACGAACTTTTACAAGGCTTTATTTACAGAAAATCACCAAAAGAATGTGGCTCAATTCCTATAGAACCATACTCACACACTTCATTTAATGGTAAAAGCGAGCAACCAGGAATGACAGGACAAGTTAAAGAATCTGTTTTAATGCGTCGAGGAGAACTTGGTGTAACTGTAAAAAATGGACAAATCTTATTTGATAGTACATATGTTAGAGAAGATGAGTTTAGCGAAGATGGTACATTAAAATTCACTGTTTGCTCAATACCTGTAAGTTATATTAAATCTACAGAAAAGAAAATGGTTTTAGAGTATTGCGACAGTAGCATGAAAACCTTACAAAAATATGAAGTAAGCGTTGAAGATAGTAAGAAAATATTTGAAAAAAATAGCGATATCGTAGACATAAAACTTTATATATAGTTTTGACTAAATCTTATAAAAATACTTACGAATAATAATTTGCAAAATAAGCAAAAAAGTTATGTGTAAGTTATGGTAACAATTTAATATTCTCAATAAAAAAGACTAAAAACCTTTGTAACATTGGTTTTTAGTCTTTTTAACTGTTAAATTGTAAAATACAATTTTTATTCTAAGGTATTATATATATTTATGAAATAATGTAATTTAATAAACATAAGATTGTCAGGAATTTAAAATAGCCATATGGAAGTATAAATCATACGGCTATCAAAAATAAATTATTTAACAATAGAATGCGATAGTGACTTTACACAAAACGTTTTGTGATTTGATTTTACTTTTTATTTCTTCTAGGTTTTCCTTGTTTTGAGCGATTAGAGCTTGAGCCACTACTACTGCTTTTTCTTCCGCCACCAGATGGCTTTCTTTTAGCTTGTCCGCCACCTTTTACGTGTGACGCTTTAACGTTTTTGCCATTTACAGTAAAGTCTTTTAAATCTGATAAAACTTGTTTTAAAACAGCACTTGGAATATTAACAATACAATATTCCTCGAAAATCTCAATTTTTCCTAAGTCTTTACCATGTAAGCATGAGTTTTCAGCAATTGAAGCCACAAGATGCTTAGGTGCAACTCTTTTATTTTTACCGATATTGATTTTGATTTTTTCAAAAGTACCGTCGTATTGCTCAACAGATTTTGTTTTAGTTCTCTTTTTAACTACTGGTATTTCCTCAATATCATTTTTAACTTTGCCATAATACATTTGTAGTAAAGCTTTAATAATTGCAGTATCGTCGTGACCATTAGCTTTTAGAGTATCAACTACTACATTATAATCGTCTGTTACGTTTTGTATAAAAGTTTCAACTTCTAAAACTTGTCTTTGAGTTGTATTTTTTGCAAGGCTTTCTTTATTTGGAAGTTGTAATTCTTCAACTTTTAGCTTTAAAACTCTGCAAAGTTGTGTGAAATCTCTTAATTGTCTATTGCCACAACACATAGTTATAGCATCACCGCTTTTACCAGCACGTCCAGTTCTGCCTATTCTATGCACGTAATACTCTGTATTTTGTGGTATATCAAAGTTTATAACAAGTTCAACGTCGTTTACATCTATACCCCTAGCGGCAACGTCTGTAGCGATTAACGCATTTATTTTACCAGCTTTGAAGTCGTTCATTACTTTTGTTCTTTGCATTTGTTTCATGTCGCCATGTAAACCTTCAGAATTAAAACCTTTTTCATGAAGGGCAAGGCTTATTTCGTCTACCATTTTTTTAGTGTTTGCAAAAATGATAGTTCTTTTTACGTTGTAAAATTGCAATAAAACATTTAAAGCAGTTTGTTTGTAACCTGATGGTATACTGTAGTAGCCTTGTCTAATATTTTCAAGTGTAGCCTGTTTATTAGCAACTGTTACAAGCACTGGGTTGTTTTGGAATTGTTTTGTAATTTCTAAAATTGCAGGTGGCATTGTAGCAGAAAAAAGAATAGTTTGTCTTTCAGTAGGTGCTGATTCTAAAATAGTTTCTATATCTTCTTTAAATCCCATGCTAAGCATTTCGTCGGCTTCGTCTAGTATTACAGATTTTAAGTTGTCAATCTTTAAAGTTCTTCTCCTTAAATGGTCCATAAGTATCTACACCGCCGTAAATTTCAGCAGTTGCAATATTTTCAGTGTATTTACATAGTTTTTTAATTTCATCGCTTGCTTGTAAAGCAAGTTCTCTAGTTGGGCATATTATTAAAGTTTGCACTTGACCCTTTTTCATGTCTTGGTCGATAGCCTCAATAGTAGGAATAGCAAAAGCCATAGTTTTACCAGTACCAGTTTGGCTTTTTCCGATAATGTCGTTACCCTCACGAATTAAAGGTATACTCTTTGCTTGTATTTCGGTTGCGTTCTCAAAACCTAAATCCTCGATAGCTTTAAATATTTTCTTTGGTAGATTTAGACTTTTAAAAGTAGTAATTTCCATTTTTTCCTCTTTTCATAAACAGTAAAATTCTTTGTTATTATTCTTTTTTAAACTTAAAATTCGATATTTTATTAAATACAATAAAATTTTTATGTATTATTAATGAAATATGCTTGTGATTTTTGGTAAAAAAAACTCTATACTAAGAGTATCATAGATTTAAAGAAAAGTAAATAGCTAAAGCATTTTTTGTATCAAAAGTTAAATTTATTAATAATATATGGTATAAAGATAATTTTACTTGGTAAAAATATTAATAAGAAAAATTAAATATGATTTTAAGAAAGGAACGAAAAATGCATGAATATTAAACGAGGAGATATCTTTTATGCTGACTTAAGCCCTGTAATTGGTTCAGAGCAAGGTGGAGTACGACCAGTATTAATTGTGCAAAATGATGTAGGTAACAAATTTAGTCCAACAGTGATAGCAGCAGCTATTACAAGTCAACAGGAAAAATCAAAATTACCTACACATATTCAACTAGGAACACAACATAGCGGTTTATGCCTTGACGAGCCGTCTATGAGTATGGTAGATCAAGCTATTACTGTAAGTTTTGGATTAGGGCAACAAGTTTTTTAAACAATACTACATAAAACATTATGTAGCAGTTATAGTTATTTATAATGATTGTTTGAATTATCTATTTTAAATGAAAATGCTTTTTTAAATAAAAATGTAGTCATAAAGAGGTAATACTCTTTATTTTATATAGATAGGGTTGCTATATCGACATATACTTGTGATATAACAACCCTTGTAATGCGTAATGCGTAATGCGTAATGCGTAATTCGTAATGCGTAATTCGTAATGCGTAAT
>CAYJFG010000135.1:0-3334 GCA_964369305.1 uncultured Eubacteriales bacterium | reverse complement strand
CTATTTCTTCGTTAAAATATGCTATTGCTTGTAAATTTTTATAAATTATAATTACCAAAAGCACGCATAATAAAGATATACAACATACTAAAAGTAAAGCTAAAAAGTCGCTTTCGTTTTTAATCATTTCCTATTCCTCTTTTTGAAAATTCTCAATTACTACTTCTTTTTCTTGAACTTGATTTTGAAGTTTAGTGATAGTTTCATTTAACACATCGTTTTCATCATTTAATTGGTTTAATTCTGCTCGTGTCTGATTTAATGTATTATTCATTATTAAATTAATCGCTTTAAGTTGAGTTAATACATATTCTTGACTTTCTTTTAAACAATCTAATTCTTCGGAAAACATATAAATTCACTCCTTTATTTCACTGTTTTAAATTCTATTTACTATTGCATTGCAATACTCAAAGGCACAATCAGAAACTAGAGTATTCATATCAATATGTACATTTTTAAGTCTTCTGCAAGTTGCAAAAGCATAATCGCTTATAATTCTTACATTACGTGGAACGCTTAATCTTGTTATATTATTACAGCCAAAAAACGCACTATTTAATATCATTTCAACTGTATGCGGAAAGCTTATGTAAGATAAATGATTACAATTTTCAAACGCACTTTCTGAAATTATCCTTACACCTTGTGGAATATTAAATTTCTTATCTTCTTTTGCTTGTGGATAACAAATTAATTCTTTGCCGTCTTTTGAATACAAAACACCATCAATTGACTTCGTTTATCGACTATAATTGCTTGTAGATATTTGCAGTTTGCAAAAATATTAGGTGCTAAGTTTTCAATGTCTTGCGATAAAATAAGTCTGTTTAAATTTTGTGGAAACCTTACTAATGTTCCATTTTCTATATTTAATACTTTTTTACTCATTTTCATTATCTCCTTTATAAAATTTCAATGCGTTTAAAATATACTCTTCTTGTTCTTCGAGGGTTGCACAAGGTAGATATTTTGAAATTTCCTTATTTTTAAATTTGATAGTTTTTTCTTTTTTCTTAACTGTCAAAAGTTTGTCTATATCGTCATAAGTTGGGTCTTTAAGCTTTCTTAATTCTTCTGCTTGTTTCATGCTAGGATATTTGCTATTTTCTTCTATATACTGTAAAAGAAAAAATTGTATTTCTTCGCTTAAAAACGATAATTCAACTGATACCCTTAATTTGATTTTATCTTCATCTACTAGATTTAAAAGATTTGAATTAAGATTAGTTAATCTTATATATCTTTGTATTTGATTTCTACTTTCGCCTGTCTGTTCAGCAAGTAATTGGTCGCTTCTTTTTTGTGTCCCCAGTGGGGACACATTTTCTTTCGAGGGTCTACCTGCTTGTCTTTTCATAGCTTCCAACTTCATTTTGTATGAAAAAGCTTTTTCGCTTGGTAGTATTTTCTCTCTTTGCAAATTACTATCAACCATTAGAATAGTTGCCGTATCGTCGTCAATATCTTTAATAATTGCAGGTATATTTTCAAGCTTTAATTTTTGACTTGCGTAAAATCTTCTATGACCCGAAACTATTTCATACATATTTTTTTGCGTTTTGCTTTGTCTGACGATTAACGGATTTATCACACCGTGTTTTTCAATACTTTCAATCAAGTTTTGCATATCCTCATTTTCAACTACTTTGAAAGGGTGGTTTGAAAACTCGTGTAAATCTACAATTGGTATATTAATTACATCGTCTTGTTTTGATGATGGGGTAGTACTTTTAAATAAATCATCTATATTAGCTAATTGAATATTACCCATGAGCGATAACCTCCTGTGTAAATTCTGCATATGCAATACTCACATTTCCTTTAAAATCATGAGTATATATACTTTTGCTCTCAATAGTTGCTTCAGTTGCCTTTACAGAAGATGGAATTATAGAATTATATACATTAATCATGTTGCCATATGTATTAACGATTGTTTCCATAATTTGCTTAGATACTTTAGTTCGTTTGTTTACCATTGTCATTAAAATTCCGTCTATTTGTAAATTAGGGTTTATTTGCTTTCTAACTTTTACAATAGTTTGTAGCAGTTGTTCCAAACCTTTGACAGATAAAAATTGAGCCTGCACTGGTATTATTACACTATCAGAAGTTGCAAGTGCGTTAATAGTTAGCATACCAAGCGACGGCATACAGTCGATTAATATGTAGTCATATTCTTTTTTTACAGTGTCAATATATTGCCTTAGGATTGTTTCACGGCTCATCGTGTTTACTAGCGAAACTTCTATTGCAGATAACTCAATGTTTGCAGGTAAGAAGTCTACATTTTCTTTGTGAGTTAAAATACCCTCGTTTTTATCAAGTTGTCTATCTGTAATTACTTTTGTCATAACAGATGCAAGAGTTGTTTGCAGATTGTCTGGGAAGTCTTGCCCTAAGCTTATTGATAAGCTTGCTTGAGGGTCGCAGTCGACAAGTAAAACCTTGTAGCCTTGTCTTGCAAGTCCTATTCCTAGGTTCATGCAAGTGGTAGTTTTACCTACACCGCCTTTTTGGTTTACAATTGAAATAATTTTTGCTGATGATTTGTTCATAAAAAAATCACTCTCTTTCTTAAGATAAAGTACTTGAAAAAAATTGTCGAATATTGTATAATTTTGTAATTGCATAAAGCAATAAAAAAATAAAATAAATAAACAAAGGGGAAATGCCACTATGAAATTTAGCGAATTATCCCAAAACTGGTTGCAAAGGAAGTTAGTGCATAAATCTTATATATATACTAGCGACCTTACTAATAGGGTGAAACATATTAATAGAATGATAGGAACTTTAGAAATTGCGGAGATAACATGGATTGACTTTGAAAATGGTTTGATAGAATTTTCAAAATTCAATCCTAACGCAAATAAAATTCCAAGTCAAAAATTAATAAAAAATATATTTCAAACTGCTAATACTATTATGAACTACGCTTATGATTTACGATTAATTGAAAGAAATCCATTTGCTAATCGAAAACCACCTAACGATAATCCGACAAGTAAGCGTAAACCTTTGACTTCTTTTGAGCAAGAACTTATTTTTAATACACTACATAAATTACAAACTGTTGCTCTTTTAATGATGCTTACGGGTCTTAGGGTAGGTGAAGTGCTACCGTTAAAATGGGAAGATATAAACTTTAAAAATAAAAGCATAGTTGTCAATAAGTCAACTATGCAAGTTAAAGCAAATAAATATATTATTAAAGATGGAACAAAAAATACAAAATCAAGAGTAGTAACAATACCTGATATTCTGATTGAACATTTGGCAACCTTTCAAAACTCTAAAAAATATGGTATAATATATATAAAGAGGGTGA
>CAYJFG010000134.1:0-3424 GCA_964369305.1 uncultured Eubacteriales bacterium | reverse complement strand
CTTCGAAAATTAGAAAGGAGATAAATAAAATGCCATCAAACACAAAAGAGCAAGGACTTGAAACGCTTATAATAGATCACCTAATAAACCATAACGGTTTTGAACAAGGGCAAAACAGCGACTACAACAAAGAGTACGCCATAGATGAAACTAGGTTAATTCGCTTTTTAGAAATTACGCAACCAAAGGGATTTGAGGAGCTTTGTTTAAAAACTAATAAAGTAAAATACAATCAATTTTTAAGCCGTTTACAAGGCGAAATTGCAAAACGTGGTATTATTGATGTTCTTAGAAATGGTATTAAAGCCTATCCTGCAAATTTAATTATGTTTTATATGACACCGTCAGAAAAAAACGAAACGGCAAAACAGTTATTTAATCAGAATATTTTCAGCGTTACAAGACAACTTATGTACTCTAAAGATAACACAAAATTAGCACTTGATTTTTGTATCTTTATAAATGGTTTGCCTATTATTACGTGCGAACTTAAAAACCAACTTACAAAACAAGATGTTGAAGATGCAGTTTATCAATATAAAAAAGACCGTGACCCACGAGAATTATTATTCAAATTTAAAAAATGTATTGTCCATTTTGCAGTTGATGATGCAAAAATAAAGTTTTGTACTAAATTAGATGGTAAAAAGTCGTGGTTTTTGCCGTTTGACAAAGGTTTTAATAATGGTGCAGGCAACCCTCCAAACCCAGATGGTATTATGACAGACTACTTATGGAAAGATATTTTTACAAAATTAGAACTTGCAAATATTATTGAAAATTATGCTCAAGTAGTTGAAAAAGAAGACCCAGACACAAAAAAGAAAACATATTCTCAAATATTCCCACGTTTTCACCAATTGTCAGTTGTTAAAACACTTCTACAAGATGTATACGATAATGGAGTTGGCAAAAAATATTTAATTCAACATAGTGCAGGTAGCGGTAAATCAAATTCAATTGCATGGCTTTCACATCAACTTGTAGGAATTGAAAAGCATAATAAAAATATTATAGATTCTGTAATTGTTGTAACTGATAGGATTAACCTTGATAAGCAAATAAGAGATACAATTAAACAATTTATGCAAGTGTCTAGTACTGTTATGTGGGCTGAACATTCTTCTGATTTGAAAAAAGCTATTGAAAATGGTAAGAAAATAATTATCACTACTGTACATAAATTCCCTTTTATCTTAGATGATATAGGGAATAACCATAAAGGTAAAAAGTTTGCTATTATTATTGATGAGGCTCATTCAAGTCAAAGTGGTTCAATGTCGGCTAAAATGAATATGGCGTTGTCTGGCAATACTACAAGTAACTCAAATTTTAATTTTGAAGACGAAATTAATAAACTTGTTGAGGGTAGAAAAATGCTTGATAATGCAAGTTATTTTGCTTTTACTGCTACACCTAAAAATAAAACTCTTGAAATGTTCGGAACTCCTTTTGAAAGTGATAATGTTATAAAACATAAACCTTATCATCTCTACACTATGAAACAAGCTATTGAAGAGGGATTTATTCTCGATGTGTTAAAACATTACACTACATACGATAGTTATTATAAATTAGCGAAAATAATTGAAAACGACCCTCTATTTGATAAAAAGAAAGCACAAAAAAAGTTACGTTCATTTGTTGAAAGCAACCCTAATGCAATATCAAAAAAAGCAGAAATAATAGTAAATCATTTCTATGAACAAGTAGTAGCACAAGGCAAAATTGGCGGTAAAGCTCGTGCAATGGTTGTAACTGGCAGTATTGATAAAGCTATTGAATATTACTATGCTATTACAAAATCGCTAGAAAGTAGAAAAAGCCAATTTAAACCTATTATTGCTTTTTCTGGCGATAAAGAGTATGGTGGCAAAACGCTAAACGAGGCAAGTGTAAACGGATTTCCAAGCAATAAAATTGAAAAAGAATTTAAAAAAGATCCTTACCGTTTTTTAGTTGTTGCAGATAAATTCCAAACAGGATATGACGAACCACTACTACATACTATGTATGTAGATAAAGTATTAACAGATATAAAAGCAGTTCAAACGCTGTCAAGGTTAAACAGAGCTTGCCCACAAAAATTTGATACATTTGTACTTGATTTTGCAAATAAAACTGAAGATATAGAAAAGTCATTTTCAAGGTACTACAAAACTACTATACTTTCAGACCAAACAGACCCTAACAAATTGTATGATTTAATAGCTACATTAGAGGAACACCAAATATATACACAAGCTGATGTTAATTCTTTTGTTGAGCGTTATTTAAAAGGCGAAGAACGTAGCACGCTTGATTATATATTAGATAGTTGTACTTTATTATATAAAGAATTAGAAGAAGATAGCCAAATTCAATTCAAAAGTGCAGCTAAATCGTTTGTGCGTACATATGGTTTTTTAGGTGCAATATTAACTTATGGTAGCGTTGAGTGGGAAAAGTTATCTATATTTTTAAATTTTTTAATACCAAAGCTCCCAACTCCAATTGACGAGGATTTAACAAAAGGAATACTAGAAGCTATCGACTTAGACAGCTACAGAGTACAAGCACAAACAATGGTGTCGCTACAATTAGAAGATAGTGATGCAGAAGTTATGGCAGTTCCAACAAAAACAGCAGGTGGAAAAGCAGAGGCTCAGCTTGACTTACTTTCTTCTATATTAATGAATTTTAATGACTTATTCGGTAATATCGAATGGAGCGACAAAGATAATATGCGTAAGCAAATTGCACAAATTCCTAATATGGTTTCAAAAGATGAAAAATACCAAAATGCTATGAAAAATTCAGATATGCAAAACGCTAGAATAGAAAGCGAGAGAGCATTGAAAAATGTTATCTTTAACTTAATGTCAGATAATATGGAGTTGTTTAAGCAATTTAATGACGATCCACTATTTAATAAATGGTTAAGTGATATGGTATTTAATTTAACATATGATAGTAATGGAAAGATAGGGGGTTGCTATGCGTAAATTTTTTAAAAAAGAAATATCTGTTTTTTTAGACGATGACCGCACTGGCAATACAGCGGAAGACTTACATTATTTGAGTTATATAAACTTGTAGATCGTATTAATAATCGTGTTAATTATTCTCTAAATCAAGGTAGCGGACGTATCCCTGTAATGGATTTTTGCACAGAAAAAGATTCCTTAAGCCCATTACCACATGAAAACATAAGGAATCAATACCGTATTAAAACCATATCAGCAAAGGTAAATACCGCCTCAATGATTAGTGTGAAATCAAATAAATACTCCGTACCAAAGGAATATATAGGTAAAACGGTTGTATACCAAATAATAGATTTTAAAATACATATCTATTATAACACACATTTGATTTCACTGCATCAATTATCAGAAAATAAATTAAATTATTTACCTTGCCATTATGAGGACGCTTTATCCTG
>CAYJFG010000133.1:0-3437 GCA_964369305.1 uncultured Eubacteriales bacterium | reverse complement strand
GAAAGCTTTATAAATTCGCCGTTAAAACTTTCTACAAGTGGCAAATACTCTTTTTCAGGGTCGATTACAATAAATTCATCATTTGGATTTTTGAACATTGCACTGAACATTTCCGACTTTGTAAACATTGATTTACCACTGCCACTAGCACCTAAAATAAAGCCGTTTGCGTTCATTTCGGCTGTTCTGTCAATAAGTATTAAGTCGTTAGATTTTAGATTTACACCGTAAAATAAGCCGTTTGGGTTGAAGTAATTACTAAAGCTAAACGGTATAAAATTAGCAATTTCATCTGTTGGTATGTGATAAGTTATATCATTTTGTGGGGTGTTAAAATTATTGATACCTAAAGGCAAAACACTTGCAAGTGCTTTTTCTTGTTGCATACCTAAAACATCAAGCGACACTTGGTGATTACGTGCCTTTGCTTTTATAAATTCGCTTAAATCGTCTAGTTCCTCTTTGTCTTTTGCCTGTATCATCACAAGTATTATTAACTCGAATAAGTCGTTGTTGTCGTCCATTTTATGTAGGAGTTTTTCAAGTTCCTCCTCTTTTTTTCTGTCAGTGTATGGTATAAAAGAACCACCGTTTTTATGGTTTATTTCTCTGCGTTTTTCCATACGTGCCTCTAAATCATTTACATGAGTTTTAAGTATCGCCATAGATTTCTCTTTAGGTATTCTTTGGATATGTTTTGATACGATTATATTATAATTATTGTCTAGTAAATCTATTAAAAATGTGTCTTCACAGTCAGCTGCAAAACGCTTTGTAAAAAATACTCGTGCCATACTGTTACCTATCTCAATTCTATTTGGAAAGAATTTAAAATACGACGGGCAAATATAGTCTTTTAATTTCAAGTCGTTTCTAAAGATGTTCTGCGGAATTAGAAAGTCTAGTTTGTCGTATGGGTGGTAAATTTCAAACATATATTTCAAAGTTTCTTCAACGCTTAAACTTCGTGCTTTAGTGCCAAGTGTCATATATTGACTTCTAATTTCATCGAATAACTTTAGTATAGTTCTTTCGCTGTCTAGTTTTGATTTTGGAGTATATGAGATTATACCTATTAGCTGTTGTTTGCAACTTGAATTAACTACCTCATCTATTTTATTTGACATCAATGTGCAGTAGTCGTCAAAAATTATAGGGTAGTTGTTTTCGTTAGGTATCAATGACTTGCTTAACTCCTGCGTGTTTGCTTTTATATTTAATATCATTTCTTGATAATTAATTTCTACTGGTAAACTATTTAAAAACGATTGATAACGCTTATACAGTTTGTCTTGCTCGTTTTCGTTACGCATTTTGTATTCTATATTGTCAATTTCAAATATCAAAGAAAACGCATTACCAACCTTAAAAACACCGTTTGAATAAATCTCATCAAATGGAATTGTGTCTTGTGCGGTCTTCGGTATCTTTTTCTTTTTAGGTTTTGTTTTACTCACTTCTACATTTTGAGAAGTTGAGATTATAGTGTTTTTCGTTTTATTCCTCATGATTATCATGTATTCCTTTCGTTGAATAATAGCGTGCTACTGGTGTTTTAAATACAGATAAAAAGTATTTAAAAAGCGACATTCCATTGATATTTATTACACCTAAGCCGATAACTAACATAAGTTCAAAAAATATAATTGTCATCGTGATGTCAATGTTCCAGTTTAGCACAAATATAAATAAAGCAAGTGAACCTATTGCGACAAGTCCACCTGCTACTATGATTATTATTTGTTTTTTCGTAAGACCCATAAAAAATGTGCCTTTTTTAACTATGTTCTTCGTCATTTTTACTCTTCTCAAATTAAATCCCTCCTAGTCCACAAGTGAAGTTAAGCATTTTGGCGGTTTGCAAATACAAACGGCAATGGCGATTAGTATAATGATTTTTGGTAAGATGAATAATGTATAAGTCCAAAGGTTATTAGTTACTGTGGTGTCAATTTCCACAAGCCAAACAGAGCCAACGGCGTACACAATTGCTATAAATACTATATTTGCAGCGACTGACAAAAACGAGCCAAAAAACTTTTTGAAATAGCTTTGTGTATGCTCACCAATAAGCGTTGCAAAAAATATTGGTGATAACGTTACTAGACATACAAGTTCAAACGTTCTTATTACAAGTTTTATTGAGATGATTATTATTACTACAATAACAGTTAGTGCCATTATAGTAAGTGGGAATGAAAACATTATTGCATTAAAAAAGTCAATAACTGGTCCGATTATCCAAAGACCCGAATTTGTTTCGTACTCGGGAACTGACTTAAAAATCTCTGCAATTTCCGTTTGTGTGATAATTGCAGAGCCTATGGAGTTTATTATATTTAAAGTTGCTATACATATTGATATTGCTAGGTCAACCCAAAATTTTGCGATTAATAATCTACCGAAAACTTTAACACCTCCACGAAGTGTGAAAAGTTCAAATTGTAGGCTTGTTTCCATAATATTTACGCCAAAGAGTATTACAAGGAGCATATAAGCAACTGTTTTTGTAACTGCTGTAAAGGAGTTTGCAAAGTCTTCTATATCGTCACTGGAATAACTTGTTACTCCTGGTATAAGACCGCCTGCACCTCCTACTGTGGCTGATTTAATTGTAAAGCCGATTGTGTCCCATAAGCTTTCACTTACACCAAATAATCCATCTGTTAGGGAATTGACGTTGTCGAAACTATCGTAATTATCAAGGACGAATTTATTATATGTTTCCTCAAAATCTTTGTACGCATTTTCTAAGTTAGTTTGCGGTGTTTGATAGTCAACATATCCTATTGTAACGTTAAATAAAGTGAGTTCTGCGGAGTCTAACGCTGAACGAAAGCGAACTTGTCCGCTGTTGTATGTATCAAAGGCTGGGTCATCTGTAAGATATTTTACTAGGTCGTAGTATTTAGCGTTTAACTCATCAAACATATCTGAATATAAATTTACTGAATAACTAAGAGAAGCACGAGTGCCTAACGGTTGATTAGGTGTTGTGCTTTCTTCAGCGTTTGCTGAAATTGTAAAAGATAGTAAAAAAATTACTGTAAAAAGAAAAAGTATAATTCTTTTGCTTTTGGTCTGTTTCATTTTGTGACACCTCCATTACAAGGCTAAAATGAATTAGCCTTGTAAAAATATGATTAATTTTTAGAATAGTGCAATTCTAACGGCTGCTAATGCTCCAACCATTGCACCAGTAACTACTATACCACTTATTCCCGAGTTTCTTTCTCGTGGGTCTTCGTTGGTGTGACCCTGTACTATTTTCATTACTGATGGAATACCGCCACCTGCTGCAATTGCAATACCTGCAACCCAAAAGACTAAATCTATCATAAAATTATAGCTTTCAGTATCAACACCAGCTGGTGCATCAGCACTTGCTGACATTATAGAAATTGCAAGTAAGTTCATAGTAGCTACTATTTTAATTA
>CAYJFG010000132.1:3124-3500 GCA_964369305.1 uncultured Eubacteriales bacterium | reverse complement strand
GTGCAAAACTTCAATTAGCTTTTCCAAATCCATTACGATAATTGGAGTAGAAACTCAAGAAAAATATATCTTGACATTTCCTTTTTTTTCTGTTAGAATAACGGAGGTGTAAAGAAAAAAACTTTACAACTCTATTTAAAATATTTATTAAGAGGTGTTTTTTATGGAGAAAAATATTAAAGTATCACTACTGCTTGACTTTTACGCTCAAATATTATCTCAAAAGCAAAGAGATATTACACTTAATTATTATAATAACGACTATTCATTAAGTGAAATTGCAAAAAATTTCAATACATCTAGGCAAGCGGTATACGATGTTATAAAGAGAACTGAACAATATTTATTTGATATAGAAGAAAAACTAGGTCTTTAT
>CAYJFG010000132.1:0-3114 GCA_964369305.1 uncultured Eubacteriales bacterium | reverse complement strand
TTATAATCGTTTTGTGCAAATGCAAAACACACTAAATCTTATAGATGAAAAATTAGAAAATATTAAAACAGAAAATGAAACTATAAATAATTATGTTATAGAAAAAAACATTTTAGATATAAAAAAATTAGTAGAAAATATTTCAGATTAATATAGAAAGGGTGACGACGTTGGCTTTTGAAGGATTATCAGAAAAACTAAATTCAGCATTTAAAAAATTGCGTTCAAAAGGTAAATTAAGCGAATCTGATGTTAAAAGTGCAATGAGAGAAGTAAGACTTGCACTACTAGAAGCAGATGTAAACTATAAAGTAGCAAAAGATTTTACTAATAAAATCACTCAAAGAGCAGTAGGTTCAGACGTAATGGAAAGTCTTACACCAGCACAAATGGTTGTAAAGATTGTTAATGAAGAACTTACAGAACTTATGGGAGGAGAGCAAGCGAAATTCAAAACAGCTCCAAAACCTCCAACAGTATTTATGCTTTGTGGATTGCAAGGTTCAGGTAAAACAACTCATTGTGCTAAACTTGCAAAAATGCTTAAAAAACAAGGACATAGACCACTTTTAGTAGCTTGCGATATATACAGACCAGCAGCTATAGACCAGTTAAAGGTAGTTGGTGAAGGTGCAAATGCTCCAGTATTTGAAAGAGGAACTCAAAGCCCTGTAAAAACAGCAAACGAAGCGATAAAACACGCAAGAGATCACGGAAACGACATAGTAATACTTGATACAGCAGGTCGTTTGCATATAGATGAAGAATTGATGCAAGAACTTAAAGACGTTAAAGAAAGCGTTGAGCCTCAAGAAATTTTACTTGTAGTTGACTCAATGACAGGTCAAGACGCAGTAAACGTTGCAAAAAGCTTTAACGACTTACTCGAAATTTCAGGCGTTATTTTAACAAAATTAGACGGTGATACAAGAGGTGGTGCGGCGTTATCAGTAAGAGCCGTAACAGGAAAACCTATAAAATATGCAGGTATTGGTGAGAAATTAGACGATTTAGAAGTTTTCCACCCAGATAGAATGGCAAGCAGAATTTTAGGTATGGGTGACGTTCTAACTTTGATTGAAGAAGCAGAAAGTAAACTTGACCAAAAGAAAGCAGAAGAACTTGCACAAAAAATTACAAAAAACCAAATGGATTTAAACGATATGTTAGACCAATTTTTACAAATTCAAAAAATGGGTTCTATTAAATCGATATTATCAAAACTACCTGGTGTAGATAAAAAAATAGAAGAAGCAGACATTGACGAAAGAATAATGGATAGAAATATTGCAATAATCCGTTCAATGACTCCAAAAGAGAGAAGTAAACCAGATATACTAAACGCATCTAGGAAAAAAAGAATTGCAAAAGGTAGTGGAATGAAAGTTGAAGACATAAACAGACTTTTAAAACAATTTGACCAAATGCAAAAAATGATGAAACAGTTCGGCGGTAAAAAAGGTAAGAAAAAAATGCGTAACTTACCAGGGCTTGGCGGTTTTTAATTTAAAATTCACTCAGTAAAAATTACTGATGGATATATATATGTTAATTGTGGAGGTGAAAGATATATGGCAGTAAAAATTAGATTACGTAGAATGGGTGCTAAAAAAGCTCCTTTTTACCGTATTGTTGTAGCTGATTCAAGATTTCCAAGAGATGGACGTTTCATCGAAGAAATTGGATATTACAACCCATTAACAGAACCAGTTGAGTTCAAAGTTGATGAAGAAAAAGCAAAAAAATGGATATCAAACGGTGCTCAACCTACTGATACAGTAAAAGCTTTATTCAAAAAAAATAATGTAATAGAATAATTAATGTGCAAAAGAAAGAGGTCTTTTTAGATGAAAGAATTATTAGTTACTATTGCTAAAGGATTAGTTGAAAATCCTGATATGGTGTCAGTAGACGAAGACGAAATAAACGAAGAAGGTATTATAGTTTACCACTTACACGTAGCCGAAGAAGATATGGGCAGAGTAATTGGAAAACAAGGACGAATAGCAAAAGCAATTCGTGTAATAGCTAGAAGTGTTGCAATTAGAAGTAATACAAAAGTTATGGTTGAAATAGACTAATTTGTTTTAAAACGATGTAAACGTAAAAGTTTATGTCGTTTTTTCGTGAATATAAGCGAAAAAATGAAGCTTTTATTAAATTACAAAAAATTTACAAAATTTTATGCAAATACACTAAAAAACTGAAAATTTTATATTGACAAACAAAGCCTAATATGGTATGATTATTCACTGTTGGATATTATATTTTAAATTAGGCTTTTTCTAATTTTAAGTAAAATATTTCACGCAATTAAATTTTGAGGAAAGGAGGAAGCGGAATATATGCCTACCTTTAACCAATTGGTTCGCAAGGGAAGACAAGTAACTGAGAAAAAAGCTAAAGCACCAGCACTTTTAAAAGGTTGGAACTCTAAAAAGCGTAAAGCTATTAACCAAAGTTCACCACAAAAAAGAGGCGTTTGCACAGCAGTTAAAACAGCTACTCCAAGAAAACCAAACTCAGCTTTAAGAAAAATTGCAAGAGTTAGACTTTCAAACGGAATAGAAGTTACATCTTATATCCCAGGTGTGGGCCATAATCTGCAAGAACACAGCGTTGTTCTTATCAGAGGCGGAAGAGTTAAAGACCTTGCCGGTGTGCGTTATCACATCATAAGAGGTACACTTGACGCACAAGGCGTTGCAAAACGTATGCAAGCACGTTCAAAATACGGTGCAAAACGTCCAAAAGCAGGTAAATAATTGAAGGATTTTGACAAGGCTACCTAGGAATTAGTTTTACTAAATGTTAATAACACCAATACAAAAGGTGATTTTATATAATATAAAGTCTTTTGTGTTGGCCGACGGGAGTTTGTCGCTTTCGAGTACCTATGATAGCTCAAATATTGTGAAGGAGGGAAGTAAAGTGCCAAGAAGAGGCTCAGTTGCTAAACGTGATGTATTACCAGATCCACTATACAATTCAGAACTTGTTACACGTCTTATAAACAATATAATGTATGACGGTAAAAAAGGTGTTGCTCAAAAAATTGTATACGGTGCATTTGACATCATACAAGAAAAAACAGGAAAAGAACCTTTAGAGGTT
>CAYJFG010000131.1:0-3559 GCA_964369305.1 uncultured Eubacteriales bacterium | reverse complement strand
GATATGATTTATTAGAAAATTTGAATGTAAAAATTAATCCGCTATATCCATCACTTACACCAATTAATGTAAAAAGTGATATAATTAAATCTTTAAAAGGTGTTCGCTGTATGGGAGCGATATCTCTAATTTATGATGAAGTTGGAAGCAAAAAAAGCAAACGCATAACTGAAATTGGCGAAATACAATTTACAGATAAAGCAGTATCGGGAGTATGTACGTTTCAGCTTTCACGCTATGCAAACGAATTTTTCAAGCTCAAAACTATAAAAAACAAACAAGTAAATAAAATATCGTTGCTCATAGATGTGTTACAACAAGAGAGTTATTCCGATTTAGTAAAATTGTTAATCAGTAGAAGAAATAGCGGTATTTACACAATTGAAACTTTACTCAGCGGACTAATTAATAATAAATTAGCAATTGCTATTTTCAAAAAGTGTAAGATTAACGAATTTAAAAGGAAAGCGATTTTTTTAAGCGATAAAAAAATTAAAGATATTGCAAATAAAATAAAAAACTTTGACTTTGAAGACTTATTGCCTTTTGATAATTTTAAAAACGCACAAGTAACTTGTGGTGGTATAGATGTTAATGAAATTAATTTTGAAAATTTAAGTTGTAATAAGAATAATAAGTTATTTTTTGCAGGTGAAGTTATAGATATAGACGGACTATGCGGTGGTTACAATCTTCATTGGGCGTTTGTAAGTGCAGTGTTAGTTGGCGAAAGTATATCAGATAAAATAGGAAGTGAAAAAGATGATACGAATAAATAATATTAAAACATCAATTTATTATAACGATAAAGCTCTAATTGACCTTGCAAGCAAAGAATTAAAAACGCCAAAAGAAAATATAAAAGCAGTTGAAATTTTTAAACGTTCAGTTGATGCAAGAAGAAAAAAAGATGTTCATTTTTTAATGAGTTTAAACGTGGTTTTGCATAGCGATGAAAGCAAAATTTTGCAAAGATGTAAAAATAATAATATAACTATTGCAAAAAATTACGAATATGTATTGCCTGAAAAAAAAGAGTTAAACTCACGTCCTGTTATTATTGGGGCAGGACCAGCTGGACTTTTTTGTGCATTAATATTAAGTCAATGTGGAGTAAATCCAATAGTTATTGAACGTGGAAAAGACGTAGAAAAACGCCAAATTGATATTGATAATTTATGTAAAAACAGAATTTTAAATATAAATAGTAACATACAATTTGGAGAGGGTGGAGCAGGTACTTTTTCAGACGGTAAGTTAAATACTGGTATCAAAAACGAAAGGTGCAAAAAAGTATTAGAGGAATTTGTAAATGCACAAGCTCCAAAAGAAATTTTATATAATTCAAAACCGCATATTGGTACAGATAAATTGCCAATAGTGATAAAAAACATAAGAAATACCATAATTGAAAATGGAGGTAAATTTTTATTTGAAACAACATTTGTAGACTTTACTATAAAAAATGGTAAAGTAGATGAAGTTACGCTATTAAATAAAAGTAATTCAACTACAATAAAAACGGATAATTTAATTTTAGCGACAGGTCACAGTGCAAGAGATGTTTTTGAAAAATTAAAAGATAAAAAAATTTTTATGGAGCAAAAAGCATTTTCAGTTGGAGCTAGAATTGAGCATTTGCAAAAAGACATTGATAAATCGCAATATGGCGATTTTGCAGGAAAAGGTAATTTATCATCAGCCGACTATAAATTGTCAACGCATTTAAAAAATGGTAGAAGTGTATATACGTTTTGTATGTGTCCAGGAGGAACAGTTGTTCCAGCAATGAGCGAAGAAAACAGTGTAGTTACTAATGGTATGAGCGAGTTTGCAAGGGATAAAGTAAATTCAAATAGTGCAGTTTTAGTATCGGTGACGCCAAAAGACTTTGGAGAAGATGATGTACTATCAGGAATAGAGTATCAACGAAAACTTGAAAAAAGTGCTTTTATATACGGTGGTAGTAACTATAATGCACCAGTTCAAAAAGTAGGCGATTTCTTAAAAAACAGAAAGTCAAATGCTTTTGGAAATGTAAAACCTACATATAAACCTGATGTTACGTTCTCAAATTTTAACGAAATTTTGCCAGAATATGTAAGTAGCTCAATAGCACTTGGGCTACAAGACTTTAATAATAAAATAAGAGGTTTTTCCTCAAATGATGCGTTACTTACAGGTGTTGAAACTAGAAGTTCTTCACCAGTTAGAATTACTAGAAATGAGAAATTGCAGTCAATATCAGTAAAAGGACTATACCCATGTGGTGAGGGTGCAGGTTATGCAGGCGGTATAATGTCAGCAGCTGTTGATGGAATTAAGTGTGCTGAAGCTATTTTAAATAACACTTGAGGTGGCTTGTCATGAAAGAGTGCAGTGTAGGACGTTTAAGAATACTATATGTTTTAGATTTTTTCAAAAAAAACAGCGATGAAATGCACCCCGTAAACAGCCATGACATAATAAAATATTTAAAAAGTAAAAATATATCTGCAACTAGAAAAACGATATATGAAGATATAGAGGCTTTAACAAAATTTGGATTTGATATTTATAAATCGCCTATAACAAAAGAGGGTTATTATTTAATATCACGAAAGTTTGATTTCCCACAAATAAAGACAATTTGCGATGCAGTAGCAACAGCACCATTTATAACTAGCAAAAAAACTGATGAATTAATAGAAATTATAAGTTCGCTTTCTTCAAAATATAATAGAGATAAGCTTATAAAACTCACCTCATATAAAAATAGAATTAAGTGCAATAATGAACAGATTTATTATAATATAGATGCAATTTGTACAGCAATTTATGAAAATAAAAAGATTTCATTTGATTATTTTACATATATAATTGAGAATAATAAATCATTACTTGAGAAAAAATATAGAATAACTGTAAGTCCATACTCAGTAGCATGGAATGACGATAAATATTATTTAATTTCAAATGATGACTTTTTGCAGAGTTTAAAAAATTATAGGCTTGATAAAATTAAAAATGTTGAAATTTTAGATGAAAATACAGTTCATTTTTCAAGGGTAAGCGAATACAGTGAGTATTTTGATACAGGAAATTACTTGAAAAAAAACATCATGATGTATGCAGGTAAAGATTGTAAAATTGAAATTTTATGTCTAAATTCCATGCTAAATACAATGATTGATAAGTTTGGAGAAGATTGCGAAATAATCAATAAATATAAAGGACGTTTTTTAATACGCACAAATGTGTACTTGAGTGATGGTCTTGTAAATTGGCTTCTACCTTATTCGGATAAAATTTATGTAGAAAAACCAGTTATACTAAGAGAAGAAATACATAAAAAATTAAAACAAATTTCTAAGAGTTTAGAGTGTAATAGTTTAAAAATCTAGTAAAGGTGATTATATGGTAGAAATAGAAAAATATTTGATTTCACTTGAAAAAACACGAGCCGATAAAATAATAAGCGTAGCACATTATATAAAAGATAATTATAAAAATGTATTAGTTACGCTAGATTATTCGCCAAAAACAAAAATCCCCACCTTTAAAGTAGGTGGAGTTTATG
>CAYJFG010000130.1:0-3561 GCA_964369305.1 uncultured Eubacteriales bacterium | reverse complement strand
TCACAATTTCACTCCATTCTTTTATTAAAATTTATATCATATATAAACTATATCACAAAACATTATGAAATACAATGATTGTTACAACATTGTAATATAAAATCGAAAAGTTTGTACACTTGCACAATCAACAGGTTCATTCTTTATTATGTATTACTATATAACACTAGTAAAAATTTGCTATCCAATTTTAAAGTATTACAACACTGTAATATCGTGTTATTTTTACACTTTAAACCTTACTAAATCTAAATAGTAGAAAATATTTCTCAAATAAAATATATTATTTTCTTTTATGAAAAATTCATTAATCTAATTTATGTTATTATATAATGTATGTAAAAAAATGTAAGTAAAGTAGGTGTTTTTATTGTCAAAAAAACCAATAGGCGTTTTTGATTCAGGGCTTGGAGGACTTATAAGCGTTTTACCAAATGAAAATATCGTATATTTTGGCGACACTGGCAGAGTTCCTTATGGCAATAGAAGTAGAGAAACTATTTTAGAATATACAAGACAAGATTTTGCTTTTTTACGTAGCAAAGATGTTAAATGTGTAATAGCGGCTTGTGGTACTGTAAGTTCAGTTGCTAGTAATTTTGGTGATAATTTCGATATTCCATTTACTGGTGTACTATTACCAACTGCATCAAGTGCTATTAAAGCTACTAATAATAAAAAAATTGGCGTTATAGGTACTACTGCTACTATTAACAGCAATTCCTACAAAAAACAAATTCAATCTTTAAGACCAGATATTGAAGTTTTTTCTACTGATTGCCCTTTATTTGTTCCATTAGTTGAAAATGGTTTAATTTGCGAAGACGATTTTGTTGTTTTGGAAATAGCTAAAAGATATTTAGATACTTTAAAATCTAAAGATATAGATACTTTAATTTTAGGTTGCACTCACTACCCTATCTTAAAAAAAGTAATTAGTAAAGTTATGGGGGCAAATGTCACTTTGATTGACTCAGGGTATGAAACTGCTCTTTATACTGCACATTTACTTAAAGAAAATAATTTGTTAAACAAAGATAACAAATTAGGAAATTGCAACTTTTATGTAAGCGACACTACAGAGGGATTTTCAAAACTTGCTTCTATTTTCTTAGAAAAAGAGATTTCAAAATCTGTTAATCGTGTAGATATAAATAAATTTTAATTTTAATTAGTATTACGAGGTAGAACAATGCAAAATAATTATATAATTAATGTTAAAGGCTATCAAAATGTAGATGGCGAAAATTCTCAAACAGAAGTAACTACATCTTGTAGTTACGAATTAAAAAGAAGTGGAAGATATATAATTTATAAAGAGTATGGAAGTGACAATATCAACGATAAATGCTCTACTATAATTAAATTCGATAATGATAAAACTGTAACTGTTTCAAGAGTTGGTGCAAATGAATCTAGGTTGATTTTAGAAGAGGGAAAACGGCACCACTGCCATTATAATACACCAATGGGTCAATTAATGGTTGGAATTTTTACAAGCGAAGTAAAGTCTACTTTAAATGATAATGGCGGTAAGTTAAGTGTTTCATATACACTTGATTTTAACAGCAACTTAGCAAGTGAAAATAAAATTATTATAGACGTTAGAAAACAAAATAATTAAGGAGTTGACACTTAATGTCATATATATTTCAAAAATCGATTGATGACTTAAAAAATGAGATAATTAATTCTGTGCAATTAGCAATTAATAATGGTGATTTACCAAATAATGAAATCCCTAGCTTTATTGTTGAAGTTCCTACAGATAAAAAGAATGGAGATTTTGCTACAAATGTTGCTATGGTTTGTGCAAGAGCGTTTAAAACTGCACCTTTAAAAATTGCTAATATAATTAAAGAAAACATAAATTTAAGTAATACATACGCAAAGTCCGTTGAGGTAGCTCCTCCAGGGTTTATTAACTTTTTTGTAAACGATAGTTTTTATAGTGATATTTTAAATGATATCATAGATAAAAATACTCAGTATGGACAAAGTGATTTTGGAAAAAATCAAAAAGTTATTGTTGAATTTGTATCTGCAAACCCTACAGGCCCTATGCATATGGGTAATGCTCGTGGTGGTGCTATTGGCGATTGTATATCTTCTGTTATGGAAAAAGCAGGTTTTGAGGTTTGGCGTGAATTTTATGTAAACGATGCTGGAAACCAAATAGAAAAATTTGCAGTTTCTTTAGAGGCTCGATATCTTCAAATTATTAAAGGCGAAGAAAATGTTGAGTTCCCTGAAGATGGTTATCAAGGCGAAGATATAAAAGATAGAGCTTTAGCGTATTTTAATGAGTTTGGTGAAAAGTTACTAAACGAAGATGAAAAAGTAAGACGTGACGAGCTTGTAAAGTTTGCGTTACCACTAAATATTAATAAAATGCACCATGATATGGATAAGTACAAAGTATATTATGATAAGTGGTTTAATGAGAGTGAACTGCATAAAAGCGGTGCTGTTGATGAAGCTATCAACATTTTAAAGTCAAACAACATGACTTATGAAAGTGACGGAGCTTTATGGTATAAAAATAAAGAAGTTCAAACTAAAAAGCTTTTAGCTGACGGAAAAACTCAAGATTATATAGACAAACTAGAATTAAAAGACGACGTACTTATAAGACAAAATGGTAACCCAACTTACTTTGCAGCAGATATTGCATATCATTACAATAAAATTGCTGTTCGTGGTTACGATTTATGCATTGAAGTTTGGGGTGCTGACCACCACGGACATATCGCAAGGCTACAAGGTGCTTTAGATTCAATTGGGCTAGACGGAAATAAGCTACAAGTTATTTTAATTCAACTTGTTAATTTAGTACGTGACGGCAAACCTGTTAGAATGAGTAAAAGAACTGGTAAAGCTATTCAACTTTCTGACTTACTAGACGAAGTTTCAACAGATGCAGCAAGATTTTTATTTAATATGCGTCAAGCAAATACACCAATGGATTTTGACTTAGATTTAGCTATTGCACAAGATTCTGAAAACCCTGTTTATTACGTTCAATATGCACACGCAAGAATTTGCAGTATAATTAATTCATTATCACAAAACGGAGTTACTAGAAGAAATTGTAGCGACGAAGAATTAACACTACTAAACACACCAGAAGAAAAAGAGCTAATAAACTTTTTATCTTTATATACAAGTGAAATTATTCTTTCTGCTAAAGAGCAAGACCCTACAAAAGTTACAAAATACGTATTACAACTAGCGACTTTATTCCATAAATTTTATAACGCTAATAGAGTGCGTGTTGAAAATCAATCACTAATGCAAGCAAGGTTAAATCTTTGTCACTGTGTTAAAATTGTTATTAATAACGTTTTAACAATGTTTAATATAACTGCACCTGAAAGTATGTAACCTTAATTTCAATTATTAAAGAATAATATTTTCTTGTAGATAAAACAAAGAGTTTGTTGCATTAAAAAATTTTTTCGTAATATTACACAAGTCCATTGTAGGGGCGAAATCCATTTTCGCCGAAATTTATGTATTTACAGGCAAAACGGGAGCATATGGAATGCTCCCCTACAAATA
>CAYJFG010000129.1:0-3563 GCA_964369305.1 uncultured Eubacteriales bacterium | reverse complement strand
AAAGAAGAATTGAGCGTTTAAAACAACTTAAAGCTATGCAAGAAGACGGTACTTTTGAATTACTACCTAAAAAAGAAGTTATCAAGCTAAACCTTGAAATAGAAAGACTTGAAAAATTCTTAGGCGGTATCAAAGATATGAAAGAAGCTCCAGGAGCTTTATTCATAGTTGACCCTAAAAAAGAAAGAATTGCAGTTGCAGAAGCTAAAAAATTAGGTATTCCAATTGTAGCTATCGTTGATACAAACTGCGACCCAGAAGAAATAGACTACGTTATCCCAGGTAACGACGATGCTATTAGAGCAGTTAAACTAATAGCTGAAACTATCGGTAATGCTATTATCGAAGGTAGAGAAGGTCAAATGGGTGCAGCTGCTAGAGATGCAGAAGAAACAGAAGTTACAGAGTAATTTTATATATAGAGAGGATTTTATAATATGGCATTTACAGCTAAAGACGTTAAAGCGTTAAGAGAAAAAACTGGTTGCGGTATGATGGACTGCAAAAAAGCTTTGACAGAAGCTCAAGGAGATATGGACGCTGCCTTAGACTTCTTAAGAGAACAAGGACTTGCAAAAGCTGAAAAGAAAAGTGGTAGAATAGCTGCTGAAGGTATGGCTTATGCTTGCACAAATGATGATAATTCAGTAGGTGTTGTAATTGAAGTAAACGCTGAAACTGATTTCGTTGCTAAAAACGCTGATTTCCAAGCGTTTGTAAATACACTTGCATTAACTGTTATGAACCAAAACCCAGCTGATGTAGCAGCTTTACTACAATGCACAGCTAATGGTACAGAAATGACAGTAGAAGCTTTACTACAAGAAAAAGTTTTAACAATTGGTGAAAACATCGTTATCCGTCGTTTCATGCGTTACGAAGGTGCTGTTGTTACTTATATCCATGCTGCTGGTAGAATTGGTGTTATGGTTAAATTTGATACAGACGTTGCAGTAAACGAAGATTTCGTAGCTTACGGTCGTGACGTTGCTATGCAAGTTGCTGCTGCTTACCCTACATTCTTAAATAGTGCAAGCGTACCTGCTGACGTACTAGAACATGAGAAAAAAATCATGAAAGAATTAGTATTAAACGAAGGTAAACCAGAAGCTATTGCTGATAAAATCGTTATGGGTAAAATCGGTAAATATTACAAAGAAACTTGCCTAGTAGATCAAGCTTTCGTTAAAGACCCTAACTTATCAGTTCAACAATATACAGATGAAAAAGCTAAAGAATTTGGCGGCAAAATTGCAATTGCTGAGTTCGTTCGTTTTGAAAAAGGCGAAGGTTTAGAAAAAAGAGAAGACAATTTCGCTGAAGAAGTTGCAAACATGGTTAAATAATAATTGCCATAATTTTTATGGTTTAGGGGATATGTGTGCTTTTAATAGCTTACATATCCCCTACTTTTTTAAAGCTTAAATCTTTTTGCATAACAATGTTAAATATTGAAACACTATTAAATAGGTGAATATTATGAGTTATTTTCAAGATAGAAAAAATGTAGATATATACAATAAAATGATGGTTGGGTATGATAACAGTTTTATTATAAACGAAGTAAAAGCTGTTTTACCAATTGGTGCTACCCTGCTTGAGCTGGGGATTGGAACAGGAATAGATTTAATTTCTTTATCTAAGTTTTATCAAGTAATTGGTAGCGATAATTCTCATCATTTTATAAATGATTTTAAGAAAAAATGTAATTTAGATATTATAATGTTAGATGCAGTAACCGTTGAAATTAATAAAAAATTTGATTGTATTTACTCTAATAAAGTTTTACAACATTTAACTAAAGAGGATTTTATAAAATCGCTAATTAATCAATCTAAGCACTTAAATGGAAATGGTTTAATTTTTGCAACATTATGGGTTGGGGACTACAAGGAAGAATTTGAAATGGACGGTCAACTAAGGTTTGTTTATTATAACGAGAATATTTTAAGGCAGATTATACCTAAAGAATTAACTATCCGTAAATTTATATACTACTCAGAATTTGAGGAAAAAGACTCGCTACTACTAGTTCTTCAATCAAAATAAACATTTTTATGGGGCAGTCGCATTAAGAATTTTTTTGTTAAAACAAACTATTGTAGCGACAGGTTTCCACGCCTGTCTGAAAAATACCAATTTTGTTGTATTTTTTCGGCAGGGCATGGAAACCAATGTCACGAACTTAAGAAAAAAGATAAAATGATGTCAGTTAGCAGTATCCAGTTAGCAGAGAAAAAACGCCCTTTATAAACAAAAAATCCGTAAGTATTTTCACATTCACTTTTCACTATTCACTTTTCATTTTTCACTAATTCCAATACTTTTTGTTTATTTTAACCACAATGTGACAGTCACAGTTTTAATTTTGATTAAAATTCTATTCCTTTTCTTGCAGGTACTCCAATATCAAATGGGTGTTTTTCTTTATTTATAAAAGATATATAATCGAAATGCATTTTTATATCATCACTTACGGTATGACCTGTAAATATAAATTCTTTTTCGTCTGTACAAGACATTAAAAATTCTTTAACTCTTTCATATTCTAAAAAATTCACATCACATAATGAGAAAAGTTCATCGAAAATAATAACGTCGTATCTTGAAATATACTCATAACTTGTTACTAAGTTCCATAAATCGGTATTGTATTTTTTAGCTTGCGAAAACTCTTCGCCTGTCATATTGTAAGTAAACTTAACTTCTTTTGGACACGGTGTTAAAGTGATATTATCAATTTTTTTAAGTGCATTTCTTTCGCCCAAAATATCCGACTTTAAAAACTGAACAAAAAGAACTTGCAATCCGCTACCACTTGCTCTAACTGCCATTCCTATAGTTGCAGTAGTTTTGCCTTTTCCGTATCCATAATATAAATGTTTCATCTTTACCACCCTTTTATATATGCTACTATATTATACGATTTTTAGCCGTTTATATTCTTAATACGCTTTATTTTCACGAACTTTCTTAAAAAAATCAGATAAAATACTACTACATTCTTTTTCCATTATTCCAGCTACTACTGTAGGCTTGTGATTGTAAGGTAAGTAAAATAAATTTATAACGCTTTCGCATGAGCCTGCCTTAAAATCAATTGCACCATACACTACTTTTCTAATCCTTGAATTAATTATAGCACCTGCACACATTGGGCAAGGTTCAAGCGTTACATAAAGGTCGCAATTTTCAAGACGCCAACTCTTTAAATATTTACACGCATTGTCTATAGCTTCAATTTCAGCATGGTAAAGTGCATTGTTATGAGTTTCTCTTTTATTTCTACCACTTGCTATTATTTCACCATCTTTAACTATTACACAACCAACAGGCACTTCCCCATCATTATATGATAATTTTGCAAGGTTTAAAGCCTTATTCATGTAATAGTAGTTGTCTTTTTTCAAATTCATAAATTACCCTCACTTATAACAAAAACAGAGATGATAAAGAGAGTATTATTATTGAATTAAATACAACTACAGATGGTGTAAAAAAGAAAATTTTAACTTTTTCTTTAAAAGTAATTGTGCTTTCTTTAGCTTTATTGACTTTGAATA
>CAYJFG010000128.1:0-3592 GCA_964369305.1 uncultured Eubacteriales bacterium | reverse complement strand
GAGCATGCGGCTGTTAACCGCAGGGTCGTTGGTTCGAGTCCAACTTGAGGAGCCACAAAGCCTTTAATCAATCGATTAGAGGTTTTTTTGTATGCAAATATTCATCTAAAGAACTCAGTTGCAGAGAATACGACAGTTACCCACGTAGATATCAGTTTAGTTCAAAATGGGGATATAAATCAGTGTATTTTAAATATGAAATTTTAGAGATGAATTGTGTATAAACTAATAATTTGTATTTTAATTGTTTACTTAGTAAGTTCAATCGTTTGAATGACTAATGATTGCCCATTTAATTTATGCATTACTGACAAATCTTATAATAACTATTGACATTCAATGATAAAAATGTTATTATTATGTAAAGTATTTTTCAACTGTATATAGCAAGATTTTTAACTTATTAGTGGCAAGTGTGTCTGATTAGGAGGTGAACTTTCATATCTTTCTACCGTTTAGAAGTTAGTTAAATATTTTATGAAACTATAAAATTGTTATGAATAGTGGTGAAATATCAAATGTATACGATTTGACATTATTTTCGTTATTATTATGATTGATATTTAGGAGGTTATATTATGTTTAAAAAATTAATATGCATAGCACTTACCCTTATTATGGTTTTAGGCTTAACTGTTACAAGTGTTTCAGCACAACAAATGGCTGAAAAAGAAGAAGTTAGAAGTGCATTTGTAGAATATGCTATAGAAGAAATGCCATCTGAGAATTTGCAATGGATTAGAGAAAATGCTTTTATTGTAAACTTAACTTATGAAAATGGCTGGACTATATTTTATGGATATACATTTTATCAACCCTTAAACATATTTGAGCGAATAGGTAATTATATTTTTACAACATCAGTGCTACATCCATATCAATTGGGTTTATATGGATACAAAGATGGAAAGGTAGAACAACTAAATGTTTTATATACCACAGGAGAAATTCATGATGTTATGGCGGTTGCAGATGCTATAGAAAAGTCAAAAGGTTTAGTTTATTCACGACCAGTAACTTTTTGCGGTGATGTTGATTTAGATAAAAAACTAACAATTAAAGACACTTTGTGGATTCAAAAAGTTTTAGCTGATATTAAATTAACATATGATTATTACACATACCATGAATATACTTGTGATTATAATTTAGATGAAGAAATAACAGTTTCAGATGTTTTAGGAATTCAAAAAGCGTTAGCAAACATTGTTTAACCACAGCATATCAATAACTGGTTAAAAACTTTAAAGCAGATTTTATCTTTAATTGGATAAAGTCTGCTTTTCTAAAATAATTTAATATTAGAAATGATATTTATATGAGATTTACTCGTAGTTATTTAGAAAATTAATTATTTAAGGTTAGTTTGATATTAATAATATTTCTTGACACATAAAATTAAAATTGATATAGTATATATAATATTTTACATAATGAGGGAGAGAGTTATATGAAAAAAGTTTTCTTAGCGATCTGTTTTGCGTTAGGATTTTTCCTTATCTATGAAATCTTTATTATTGCAGTAAATTTTTCTTTTGAATTGTACTTTATGCAAGACATTAACCAAAGAGTGCAAGAAATGGCAGAAAGTGGAATTCCTATTAATTCATCATATATTGATAAATTGCTAGAAGATGAGATGTTAAAAGTTGTCAATATAAAAAGTATTATTATAAGTGCTTTAACGCTATTAACCGTATTTATAATATTTAAAGTTAAAAAGTTAAGGTTTACTCAAGAAACGAGTATAAAACCTATTAAATTAATTTCGTTACCTATTAGTGTTGTATGTGTAGTTGCTTTAGTATGTTTTACTAATTTAACAATGCAACTATTATATTTGAACGTTCCACAAGTTAATAGACTTTTTAATGAATTTTCACAACATTTAATCTATCAAAATACTAATTTGCAATTTAACTTTGCGTCTATGGTTATTGTAGCACCTATTTTTGAAGAAATTTTATACAGAGGTTTATTACTATCAAGATTTAGAAAAGGTATACCAATTGCCGTTGCTATAATACTTCAAGGAATATTATTTGCTTATTCGCACGGTAATATAGTTCATATTTTAACTACTGTTGGTTTTGGGGTTGTGGCAGGAGTATTAGTTAATAAGCATAAATCTATTTTAGGTGTTGTGTTAATGCACTTTACTAATAATCTACTAGTTTTTTTAGATATAAATATAGTAAATATAATACCTAAAGATACGTATTTTGTAGCATTGATAGGTTTTATTATTGTCTTTGTTGTATCGCTTGTTGCGTTACTTAAAATTGCACCATCTAGGTGCGAAAAATTTTCAGATATCAATCGTTTGAAACTTTCAAAAACTTGATTTTTTATATAATTAACCCATTTATATATTTTAGTTTCAATCTCTAACTTTAAGCTATATAAGTAATACGAATTAATCTATAAGTTGATACTTTTTAAATTAATAGTATCGTAGGGTAAGAGTTCTGCTGTTTCGGTTGTATTTCATTAAAAATATAACAAAGGATTTACTTTTTGGCAATGCTTTATTTCGATAAATCACTTTAAGATTAAGCTTTTATTTGTATCTGCTGTTTTTGTTATACGTTAGATTGTTAGAACTTTAAAATTAATTTTACATAGACGATACAAAACCTCAAAACGTTATTGTTGTATCTAACGTTTTGAGGTTTTGTTTTATGTATTAAAATGAATTAACCGCCAAAAAAGCTTGACATTGAAAACCCTGTTGGAAGTGGAATTGTAAGCATATATATTGTTGCAATTATAAAGCTTACTAGCGAAAATACAACGATAATATTTTTATTCATTTTACTTTTTAATGTACTAGCTATACCTAGTAAAAACAATACAACACTAAATATAACTGTTACAAGTCCAAATGCGTCGCCATCGGCATTAGCTTTTTGTCCTGCTACTAATTCTTCTTCAGACTCTGTAAGAATTTCTTGTGCAGTTACATAATAACTTTGAACAAACTCTTCGTCATAAAATGGTGACACAGTAGCGTTTTCTTCTTCTAACCAGTCAAGCACAACTTGTGTTTGATCGTCGTTTTCAGAAACACTAGCCCAACTAATTTGTTGTGCAAATTCTTCGGTAGCGTTTTCAGCTATTTTGAAGTAAATTTTTGAGCATAATAAGTCAATTTCGTTTTGGTCTGGATTTTCAGAATTAACTGTAAATATTAATTCTGATTGTAATTCTGAAATATCACTCCACAGTAACATATCTTGCATTTCTTTTTGAGTTGCTGCGTTATATTCAGAGTTACCCTCCGACGCTAAGTTGTTACTTTTGGTGTAACTTGTAGATTGATTACCTGCATGAAGTGAACCTACCCATGTTGCCCACGCCATTAAAAGTGCTGTTAAGCCGAGCATTACAACTATAAAAATTTCTAACGCTTTTTCATAGTCAAACTTTGTTTTTTTTAGTTCTGACAAAATAATTTCCCCTTTGCTTTTTACTACCTTAATTATAATGATATATTATAAATTTGTCAATAAACTGTAGTATAGCATTTGAACTTTTTATGTTAAATAATCAATGATAGGTAACACCTAGCTCCAAAAAAATATATTTTTAG
>CAYJFG010000127.1:0-3828 GCA_964369305.1 uncultured Eubacteriales bacterium | reverse complement strand
TGCTATTATTTGCTATTTGATTAAGCCTAGCTTGTTCTATATTGTAAAAGGCTATTTGTTCAAGTGAAGGTATGTTAGGTACTACATTTCCAGTGTAAGCTAAATTTTCACCACTTTTATTAAGTCCGTATATATCTGCTAAATTAATATTGTTATCCATTTTTAATTACCTCCGATTAAGTTTCGTTATATTTTTCAGTTGGAGCATAAAAACAATGCTGACCAATTCGTGAATAAAATTTTGCAGTTCCATTTACAGGGAAAAAAGTTTGACAAGTTGTTGCATAAGGATTGAAGAAAAAAAGTGAATTGCCAACACCACCAAATAGGTTGCCGTTTAAAGCCCAATCAGCAACTTCATAATCAAGAGGCTCAACAGACATATTATATAAGTTTTGTGGGTTATATTGACCATCTACATATTCACTTGCACATACAAATTGTCCTGATTGTAAAATAATATTTCTAACATCGCCACCGTTACTAACACGGAAAAACTCGCCGTATGGTATATTAGCTCTGTTCATAATAACAGTAGCAACTGCCCTCATACCGTCTAAACCTTCTCCGCCGGCTTCGCATTTTATCAGTCTTGCAAATAGTTCACGGGTGTCCAATCTTTACACCTACCATTATATAAATTTGTTATTATATTACGTAAAAAACTGCAATTTGTTACAGAAAAATGAATTTTTAAATTATGTAATTCTATTTTTACAGAAAAACAATTAAGTTTGCTTGACAGTTTTTCTTATTATGATATAATTATTTGATAGAGATATCTATATTTTTTAGCAGAGGTGGAGCGTTTGAGAGTTGTAGGAATTGACCCAGGGTATGCAATTGTTGGAATGGGTGCAATAGAATATATTAATAATAATTACAATTCTATATCTTATGGTGCTATAACAACTGATGCTAATTTAGATTTTAATAGCAGGCTTGAGTATATTTATGATAAAACAGATTTATTTATAAAAAGCGTTAAACCAAATGCGGTAGCTATAGAAAAATTATTTTTCTATAACAACCAAAAAACAGCTATAAATGTTGCACAAGCAAGAGGTGTTATACTTTTAGCTGCAAAAAAAAATAATGTAGAAATTTTTGAGTATACACCACTGCAAGTAAAAACAGCCGTTACAGGTTATGGTGGTGCTAAAAAAATTCAAGTTACAGACATGACAAAAAGATTATTAAGGCTTAATGAAACACCAAAGCCAGACGACGTAGCAGACGCATTAGCAGTAGCTATATGCCATGCAAATTCATGTGGCACAGCACTTAGAAATATTTTATACAAAAAGGGGATTAAATAAATGTTTTACAGTTTAAATGGCACTTTAACATACATAAATCCTACATTTTGTGTTATTGAATGTGGCGGAGTAGGTTATAAGTGTACAGCAAGTTTTAATACATTAAGAGATATAGGGGTAAAAGGTGAAGTTGTAGAAATTTATACACATTTAAGCGTTAGGGAAGATAACTGGGAGCTTTTCGGTTTTTCTAAAATGGAGGAGTTAGACTGTTTTAGAATGCTTATAAATATTAGCGGAGTAGGACCTAAAGCTGCAATTTCCATATTGTCTGAATTAACACCACAAAAATTAATAATGTGTATTGCTTCAAATGATACTAAATCGCTTACAAAAGCACAAGGAATAGGGAACAAAATAGCAATAAGAATAGTTACCGAGTTAAAAGACAAAGTAAAAAACCTTTCTGTAAGTAATGAGGAAATAAACTTTGTAGGGCAACTACCTATAGTAACTAATGAAAATGCAAGTAAAGCATTATCAGCACTTAAAGGACTAGGTTTTTCAGAAAATGATGTTATGCCAATTTTATCAAAATTAGATGCGACACTTTCTGTAGAACAACTAATATCAACAACGCTTAAAGAAAAGGGAAAACGTTAAATGGAAAACGATTTTGATTTTGAAAATAGGATTGTTTCAACTGAGGAGATATCTTTTGACGAGATAAGCTCTGACAATCCGCTTAGACCTAAAAGCTTTAGTGAATATATAGGGCAAGAAAAGGTAAAAGAAAATCTATCAATTTTTATAGAAGCTGCAAAAATTAGAAATGAAACGCTAGATCACGTTTTGTTATACGGACCTCCAGGTCTTTGAAAAACAACTTTATCTTCTATTATTGCACATGAATTAGGTGTAAATTTACGCATTACTTCAGGGCCTGCAATTGAAAAGCCTGGAGATTTAGCAGCAATACTTACAAATTTAAATGAGGGCGACGTTCTGTTTATTGATGAGATACATAGACTTTCACGCTCAGTAGAAGAGATTTTGTATCCAGCAATGGAAGATTTTTCAATAGATATAATAACAGGAAAAGGGCAAATGGCAACGTCGTATCATCTGCCATTACCACATTTTACTTTAGTAGGTGCAACAACAAGAGCAGGACAATTAACAGCACCACTTCGTGATAGATTTGGCGTAGTGTTAAGATTAGAACTTTACACACCAGAGCAACTAGGCGAAATTGTAAAAAGAAGTGCCTCAATTTTAGGCATAGAGATTGATAACGACGGTGCTTTAGAAATAGCCTCACGCTCAAGAGGTACACCACGTATAGCAAACAGACTTTTAAAAAGAGTTAGAGATTACGCCCAAGTGATGAGCAACGGCTTTATAAATTATATTGTAGCACAAACAGCACTGGAAAAACTGGAAATAGATTGTTTAGGGCTTGACTCTAGCGACCGACGAATGCTTACAGCTTTAGTAGATTTTTACGCAGGTGGTCCTGTAGGAGTAGAAACTTTAGCCGCTTCAATAGGTGAAGAAGCAATTACAATTGAGGACGTGTACGAGCCTTATTTAATGCAAATAGGTTTTTTAAATAGAACGCCTAGAGGAAGATGCATAACACAAAAAGCTTGTACGCATTTAGGGTTGGACTTTCCGCAAGCACAGATAAAACCAACATTGTTTAACGATGAAAATATATAAAAAAATCAATTTTACGGAGGAATATAAGTTATGGGTAGATTATTTGGAACAGATGGAGCAAGAGGAGTAGCAAACAAGGAACTTACTTGCGAACTTTCAATGAATATTGGTAGAGCAGCTGCAATGGTGCTTGTAAATGACCAAGTTGAGCAACCAACAGTAATTATTGGTAAAGACACACGCCTAAGCTCAGATATGATAGAAAGTGCATTAATAGCAGGTCTTTGTTCAGTAGGTGCAAACGTTATATGTTTAGGCACAGTGCCAACACCAGCAGTAGCGTATTTAGTAAGAAAATATAAAGCAGATGCAGGTATTATGATATCAGCATCACATAACCCATTTGAGTTTAATGGTATTAAAATTTTCGGTGGTGAGGGATACAAGCTACCAGACGATTTAGAAGAGGAAATTGAAAGCATAGTACTTGATAGAAAAAGAGAATTTCCAAACGTACCTTATGAAAAATTAGGTAGAGTTTTACCAACAGGCAATTACGTTGAAGAATATATTGAGTATGTATCAAAAACTATTGACAATGATTTAAGCAAATTAAACATAGCTTTTGACTGTTCAAATGGTTCAGCTAGTGCAACTGCTGAAAAATTATTTGATAAATTAGGTGTAAAAGCACACTTTATTAATAAGCTACAAACTTAATTCCCTCTTGCTCGCAAAATTTGTTAAATCCCATATTTGTCATAACAGTTCCAACAATTGCATTATTTTTAAGCATTCCACGGTCTTTTAAATCTTTACCACACATTGCTATTATAAAGTCACCGTCTATCATGTTTCCTTTTTCGTCAATAGCTAAACATCTGTCCGCATCACCATCAAATGCAAT
>CAYJFG010000126.1:0-3861 GCA_964369305.1 uncultured Eubacteriales bacterium | reverse complement strand
TTATATACATTTTTTACCAAAAGTAAATAGTTTTAAGTGAAACAATTTAGGTTTGTATAAATTCACATAATTATAATAAATATTTGTAACAATTACCATAATTTGTAAATTTTTAATATAAAGTGAATTATCTATTTCCATTCGTTTATTATATATTGCTTTTTACCGCTTATTAATTTATAATTTATATAGGTGATAATATGAGCGAGCAGTTAAAAAGTTTAAGACAAAAAGCAATGGATTTGCCACTACTTTCAGGTGTATATATAATGAAAGATAAAAAGCAAGAGATTATCTACATTGGAAAAGCAAAAATTTTAAAAAATAGAGTAAGCCAATATTTTGGGACGCAAAATAATCATAGCGACAAAGTTCGTAAAATGGTTGAAAATGTAGAAACTTTCGATTACATTATAACTTCAACTGAATTTGAGGCACTTATTTTAGAGTGTAGCCTAATAAAAGAATATAGCCCAAAATATAACATACTACTAAAAGATGGAAAAGGGTATAATTATATAAAAATTTCTAAAGGGAACAACCCAAAAATCGCACGTGCAATGCAAAAAGAAGACGACAACGCAATATACTTAGGACCTTATAACAGTGGTCTTTATGTTAAAAATGCAGTCGAAGAGGCTAACAAAATCTTTAAGCTTGCAACGTGTAACAGAGATTTTACTCGACCACAAAAAAATACAAGGCCATGTCTAAATTTTCATATAAAACAATGTCTTGCACCTTGTAGCGGTAAAATATCTTTTAATAATTATTTGAAAGTTTTTGATGAAGCTGTCACCTTTATAAAAAACGGCAATTCAATTTCAATTAAAGAATTAACTAATCAAATGAATGAAGCTTGCGAGAAGTTGGAGTTTGAGCAAGCAGCAAAGTTAAGAGATAGAATTAACGCTATGGAAAAAATCAGACAAAAGCAAAGTGTAGTTGAACATAACGTTGATACTCAAGATGCAATAGCTTTTGTGCGTGATGAAAACGATGCTTGTTTTGCCGTTTTGCGATACAAAGATAACAAAGTATACGACATGGAACATTTTATAGTAGGCGACATTGGAAGCGACGAAGAGACACGACTACAATTTATAATGCAGTATTACTCAATACGAGAAGACGTACCGCCAGTAATTACAGTAGATGGAAATATAGAAGAAATAGAAGACTTAACAAAGTGGCTAAATGAAAAAAGCTCTAAAAAAGTAAAAATAGTAATACCACAAAAGGGTCAGCAAATACAGATAATAAACTTATGCAAAACGAACGCCACACAACGTCTTGCACAGAAAAAAGGCAAAACCGATAAAATGATGCCAATACTTGATGATTTAGGCAAGATGTTAGGGCTTAAAAAGTCGCCATTATATATAGAATCTTACGACATATCTAATATTGCAGGTACTGACAACGTGGCTGGTATGATAGTCTTTAAAAATGGGTATCCTTATAAAAAAGCATATAAAAGATTTAAAATTAAAAGCTTTATAGGACAAGACGACTACAGAGCCATGAGTGAAGTAATCACAAGGCGACTTGACGAGTACGAAAAGTTGAAAGATGAAAAAAGCGACGGTTTTGCAATTTTGCCTGACTTAATTTTACTTGACGGTGGTAAGGGTCATGTAAATGCAATTGAGCCAATTATTAAAAGCCGTGGTTATGATATCCCTGTTTTTGGTATGGTCAAAGATAACAAACATAAAACGAAAACTATAATATCTGCAAGCGGGCAAGAGATTGATATTATATTTAATCGCAGTGTCTTTTCCTTTATATATTCAATTCAAGAAGAAGTGCATCGCTTTGCAATAAAGTATCATCACGAGAAAAGAAGTAAAAATGTTTTTAAAAGTAGCCTCACAAATATTGACGGAGTAGGAGAAAATAGAGCCAAAGAACTTTTAAAGCATTTTAAGAGTATCAAAAATATACAAAATGCGACAGTAGAAGACCTATTGAAAGTGCCTAAAATGAATAAAAATGTAGCAAATGCAATTTATCAACATTTTCATAGTTGACATTTAAGCCATAAAATGGGATAATTAGAGAAATACATTTAAAAGGAAGATAAAACTTGAGAGTTATTACAGGAAGTGCCAGAGGACAAAGGCTACAAACTCTTGTAGGACAAGACGTTCGACCAACTACAGACAGAGTAAAAGAGGCAATTTTTAGCATAATACAATTTGAAATTGCAGGAAGAAATTTTCTTGATTTATTTGCAGGTAGCGGACAAATGGGCATAGAAGCTTTAAGCCGTGGAGCAAGTAGTTGTACTTTTGTAGACGAGCGAAGACAAAGTATCGACATAGTAAAAAACAACTTAAAACAATGTGATTTAATAGAAAATTCAAGTGTAGTAAATACTGATGCAAAGAGGTTTTTATTAAGTAATTCACAGATTTTTGACATTGTGTATTTAGACCCACCATATAGCCAAGGTTTGCTCGACGAAGTACTCCCTTTAGTATCCAAAAATGTAAGCGAAAATGGAATAATAATCTGTGAAAGTTCACAAAACGAAGAATTATTGCAAGAAATAGGCGATTTTAGACTTGACAGAATTTATCGCTATGGTAAAATTAAAGTTACAACATATCGTAATAAGGGTGGAGAGATATGAAACGTATAGTAGTTTGCCCTGGTAGTTTTGACCCTGTAACGTTTGGACATATTGAAATTATAAAAAGAGCATCTCAGATGTTTGACCACGTAATAGTGGCAGTGCTTAGAAATTTTGAGAAAAACCCAATATTTACAGATGAGGAAAGAGTAAATTTTTTAAAGCAAGTTACTAAAGATATTGAAAACATAGAAATAGTATGTTTTAGCGGTCTTTTAGTCGATTTTGCAAAAGAAAAAAACGCTGTTGCAGTAGTAAAAGGTTTAAGAGCTGTTTCTGACTTTGAATATGAATTTCAAATGTCAATAACAAACAGAAAGCTAAACCCAGACCTTGAAACTGTTTTCTTTACTTCAAGTGCTGAAAATATGTATTTAAGCTCAAGTATAGTAAAACAAGTTGCAAGATTAAACGGCGATATTACAAACTTTGTGCCAGCGTGCATACACGATGAAATAAAAGCAAGGTTATGTAACCCAAATAATGTGTAGGAAGTTAGTTTTAAACTTAAAATAAGTAGGCGAAATAAGAAAGGATTTTAAAGTTATGAAAATTGAAGATTTACTGATTAATTTAAGAGAAATTGTAGACAGTGCAAAAACAGTACCTTTAATGAGCGGTAAGCTAATTGTAAATGCTGACGAAATTAGGGAATTACTAGAAGATATCGAAGACGCACTACCTCAAGATATCAGACAAGCTAAAGCAATTGCAGCTGACAGAAACAAAATTTTAACAGACGCTAAAAAAGAACAAGAAATTATTATAAAAAATGCTGAAGAACGCAAAAAAGCGTTAATTAGCCAAAGTGAAATCGTAATCGAATCACAAGCTAAAGCTAATGAAATTATTAGAGATGCTAAAGCTAAATCACGTGATATCGAAAAAGCAGCACTTGCAAGAGTTGAGGAGTTCCTAAAAAATACAGACGAATTTATGACAGGACAATCAAACGAAGTTAAAAAACTAAGACAAAACTTTAAAGCTAGTGTTAATCACAATAAATAATTAAATTAAACCGTTTATACAATGCATTTTTAATGTAAAGTATAAACGTTTTTTTTAATTCGTAATACTAATTTAATTCGTAATTCTAATTTAATTCGTAATTCGTAATGCGTAATTCGTAATTAAAAGACAATAACTTAAATTTTTGTTTTCTTTTTAAAATTAATATTTACATTATACTGTTAAAGTTTCAAATTTAAAATATAGGCTTATGG
>CAYJFG010000125.1:0-4002 GCA_964369305.1 uncultured Eubacteriales bacterium | reverse complement strand
TTACCAAACTCTATATTATGTGCTTGTAAATATTACAAAATTATTTGCACCAGTTGCACCTATTATTGCTGAAAAAATCTTTAAAATATTAACAGGTGGTTACTCAGTGCATTTAGAAGAGTTCCCAGTAATTGATAAAAAGTTTGAAGATGAAGAGTTACTTTTACAAGTTGACTTAATACAAAAAGTTATAACTCTTGCACGTTCAATTAGAAATAAAAATAAGGTTAAAAATAGACAACCACTAAGCGAACTTAAAATAGCTTTCTCAAACCCTGAATATACAAAAATCATTTCAGACTTTGAAGACGTAATTTCAGAAGAGTTAAACGTTAAGACTATTAAATTCCTAGAAGATATTGATAGTATAGCAAAAATTAAGTACGACCCTAATTTTAATGAAATTAGAAACAGATATCCAGACCAAATTCCAAGCATTATTAAAGCAGTTAAAACTAACAATTTTAAATTAAATGACGATAGTGTAACGCTTAATATTGACGGAAACGAAGTTACAATGGATAAAGAAATTATTTTAGTAACTTACCTTGCAAAAGAGGGACATCACGTTGCTAGTAACTTTGGTATTGTAGTTTCGCTTGACTTAACTATTACGCAGGAGCTGAAAAAAGAGGGTATTGCTCGTGATATCGTTAGAAAAATCCAAGATGCAAGAAAACAACTTAATTGCGATATAATAGAGCAAATAGAAGTTGAATTTTCAGAAAATGTACCTAGTGAATGGATTGAGTATATCTGTACTGAAACTGTAGCTTGTTGTGCAAAAGTAACTGAGCCATTACTTACTATAGAAGTTGAAGAAGATACAAAAGAAATATTTACAGTTAAAATCCAAAGAAAATAATATGATTAATACCGCTGTATTAGTTTATCTAGTATAGCGGTTATAATTTTAAAACAACCCACATTGTAAAACGATTGTTTTTGTGATGTAAAACACCACACAATGAGAAGAAATTTAGCTGATTAAAAGATTAAAAAAAGAGCATTAACACTAGTAAAATTAAGTGTTAATGCTTTGTTTTTTAAATTGATTTACGTATGCAATCTATTACATAATTAATTTGCTCATCAGTAATATTTGAAAAAGACGGTAAAGAAATTTCATTTGCGTACTTATTATATGCATTTTTAAAATCTTCAATTTTAAATCCTAAATTTTTATATGCAGTAAGCAAAGGTAAAGGCTTAAAATGAACGTTTGTTGAAACTCCCATAGAAGATAATTTAACAATTAGCTCGTTACGCATTTCCTCGTTATAATTTGGGATATTAAGCATATACAAATGATAACTTGTAGTAGAATTATCTCCAAAGTGATTAAGGGAAGTTAATCCTAAAGGTAATAAAGCTTCGTCGTATTTTTTCATAATGTTTTTTCTTTTTTGCAGTATACTTTCGTAACGCTCAAGCTGTTTTAGTCCTATAGAGGCTTGTATATCTGTCATATTGCATTTGTAAGCAGGGGCAATAATATCGTATTCCCAACTGCCTAATTGCGACTTCTCAAATGCGTCTTTTGTTTGACCGTGAAGTGAATAAATAGAAAACAACTTTGCAAGTTCGTCATTATCGATATCATCATGTTGTTTCCAAGTTATAGCACCACCTTCACCAGTAGTAACATTTTTAACTGCATGGAAAGAAAATGCTGTAAAGTCTGCAAAATTACCACATTGAACACCATTTATAGTAGAACCTAGTGCGTGTGCTGAGTCAGCTATAATAACAACTCTATTAAATATCTCTTGATATTTTCCATTAGGTGTAAAAAGATGTTTTTTATTATTAACTGCATTTAACAAAGAGTCATAGTCGCACAACTTACCTCCTATATCTACTGATATAACGGCTTTTGTTTTTTCGGTAATTGCGTTTTGCACTTTTTCAGGGTCAATTAAAAAAGAATTTTCTATAGTATCGACTAATACTATTTTTGCTCCCGTATGATATATTACTGATGCTGTTGCTGTATATGTGTAAGCAGTAGTGATTACCTCATCGCCTACACCGATATTAAGTAGTCTTAAAGTAAGTTCAAGTGCTGCTGTACAAGAACTCATCAATGCAACATTAGGTGTTGATAAATATGTTTTTAAATTATCGCTAAATAGTTTTGCTTTTTGTCCAGTTGTTATCCAACCAGACATTAAAGTGTCGACTACCTCGTTAATTTCAAATTCAGTTATATCAGGAGGAGAAAATGGAATTAAATTCATGAGTAAACTCCTAACTATCAATTAAAAATAAGAATAAAATACTTTAATAATATTAAATAGTATACCAATAAATAGCAAAATTATAAATTAGTATACGCATAATGAATAATATTACCATAAAAGCGTAAAAATGTCAAATATATGGTTGAAATTTTTAAGTTTTTCTTACTGAAATTTCATTTTTACTTAAATATTCTTTCAAAGTCGGTATTGGTATTTCGCCAAAATGGAATAATGATGCTGCAAGGGTTGCGTCAGCTTTGCCTTTTGTGAAAGCATTGTGGAAATGTTCAAGTTTACCTGCACCGCCTGAGGCAATTACAGGAATACCTACATTTTCAGAAACCGCTTTTGTAAGTTCAATGTCATAACCTTTTTTTTGTCCGTCACAGTCCATGCTTGTAAGTAAAATTTCGCCAGCACCTCTTTTTTCAACTTCTTTTGCCCATTCAACAACGTCTATACCCATAGGTGTTCTGCCACCATTTATATAAACTTCCCAAGCGTCACCACTTCGTTTGGCGTCAATTGCAACTACAACGCATTGGCTACCAAATTTAAATGAGGCTTCATTTATTAGTTGTGGTCTTAAAACGGCTGAACTGTTTACTGAAATTTTGTCGGCACCTGCTCTTAAAATTTGCGTAAAATCGTCAACAGTTCTTATTCCACCGCCAACAGTAAATGGAATAAAAATAGAATTAGCAACGTCATGCACAACGTCAAGCATTATATTTCTGCCGTCACTTGAAGCTGTTATGTCAAGTAAAACAAGTTCGTCTGCACCTTGTAAGTCGTAAGCTTTTGCACATTCTACTGGGTCGCCAGCATCTACAAGGTTTACAAAGCTAGTACCTTTTACAACTCGTCCGTTTTTAACATCAAGACATGGGATTATTCTTTTTGCATACATTATATCATACCTCCACTTTTTGTCATATTAACAAAATTATCAAGCATTTTTAAACCTACTTTACCACTTTTTTCTGGGTGGAATTGTGTAGCAATAATATTTTGATATTGAACGGAAGCATCTATTGTAGTTCCATAATTAGTAGTTGAAGTAACAATTTTTTTGTCAGTAGCATTTAAATAATAGGAATGAACAAAGTAAACGTATGGATTTTCGCCAATATCTTTAAAAATACCGTCACTATTTTTTATGTCTAAAGAGTTCCAACCCATATGAGGTATTTTTAGCTGGTTATTGTTGTTAGGTATTTTTGTTATGTTGCCCTTAAGTAAATTTAGTCCTAAAATATTTGGGCTTTCTTCGCTGTAAGGGAATAAAAGTTGAAGACCTAGACAAATACCTAAAAATGGTTTCTGAGTATTTACAAAATCATTTATAGCGTTTTCCATGCTCGATTTTTTTACGCAGTCCATAGCATCGCCAAAAGAACCAACGCCTGGTAGAATTGCACCGTCGCAATTTAATAAAGTTTCTTTGTTATCTGTAACAACACAGTCACACCCTATATAGTTTAAAGCATTTATAACACTTTGTAAGTTGCCTGCACCATAATCTATAATACCTATCATAAGTTACCTCATTTCATTTGTTTTTTAGTCAAAATTATTTTTTATATATTCATTTAGTTGCTTTTCTAAAATTGTATCTTTAAAAGACTCTTTTAAAAACTCAATAGAACTTTTAATTTTTCTGCTTAAGACTTTTTTAGCGTAAGTAAAATCTAATTTATCATGCAAAAGACTTGTGTCGAAATTATTTAAGTCTAAAACAAAACGTTTACTCATATTT
>CAYJFG010000124.1:842-4132 GCA_964369305.1 uncultured Eubacteriales bacterium | reverse complement strand
AAAAGCATCATTTCTTACCATACCTTTAATTATAGCTTGTGCCATGTTTCCAGTTCCGATGAAACCTATTTTTTTACACATAATTAAAAATCTCCTTTTAAAAAGTTACTTATATATTTTATAATATTTGATTAAATAAAACAATAGTTTAAGGAAAAAAGTTTATAATATTATCGTTATATTGTAATTTGCAAAAAAACTTTGTAAATTTTAAAAAAATGTGATATACTATTATTGAGATAAAAAACTTGCAAAACTGAATATTATTTTTAAAGAAACTGAGATTAATAAAAAACAAATTTCTAAAAATATGACTTTGACAACTTGTATAATCATATTTTTGACGTTATTCCTACTGTTTTTTAATATTTTCATGCATTTATCCTAAAAAAAAGAAAAAAAGTATTGACAAATCATGTCTTATATGATATTATTATATCCGCCGTGAAAATCATATAAAAATGCGGATGTAGTTTAGTGGTAGAACTTCAGCCTTCCAAGCTGATCGTGTGGGTTCGATTCCCATCATCCGCTCCAGTTCTTTTATATGTGCCAATAGCTCAGCCGGATAGAGCAACTGCCTTCTAAGCAGTAGGTCAGGGGTTCGAATCCCTTTTGGCACGCCAAATGTTGGTTTGTTAGACAAGCCAACATTTATATGGTGGATATAGCTTAGTCGGTTAAAGCGCCAGTTTGTGGCACTGGAGATCGTCGGTTCGAATCCGATTATCCACCCCACTATATAAGGTTCGTTAGCTCAGTAGGTAGAGCACTTGACTTTTAATCAAGTTGTCCGGAGTTCGAGCCTCCGACGAATCACCAAGCGGATAAGCCTAAAACTTATCCGCTATAAATAAGATAATAAATATTGGGATATCGCCAAGCGGTAAGGCAACGGACTTTGAGTCCGTCACTCGAAGGTTCAAATCCTTCTATCCCAGCCAAAAATAGATTATGTTTTCATAGTCTATTTTTTTTGCAACTTGTAAATATAAAAAACTATGATTGAATTTTTTTTATATTCTAAAAATTGTTCGTAAGAAAAATTATCAACATTTATTTTTAAATGTTATGTCGAAATAACCAGAAAAATATGTATTTAAGTCTTGACAATCTATTTAAAGTGCATTATAATTTAATAAACAGATAGAGCATTCGCAAGTCATTAAAACAAATAATTAGTTTAGTGGCAAGGTTAATTTATCGTCGCTAAACGATAGTTAATTTAAGTGAGTGCTTTTTTTATTATCTGCTTTAGTTTAAACAATATATTGTTTAATTAAGAAAAAAGTGAAAAAATTATATATTGTTTAAGTTGAACAAAAAATACAATAAAATTTTGGAGGTGCAAAATGACGATAAAAATTAATATCAAGCTACTAGAAGAAAAAATTCCTATAGATTATAGGCGAATGATTTTACATTTAATTAAATCAGTGATAGAAAAAGAGGATAAAGCGTTATTTGAACAGTATTACTCAACTACAAAGCAAAAACCATTTACATTTTGGGCTAAGTTGCCTAAACCAATATTTACAGATAATTATATTGAACTCGAAAAACCAGAATTTACTTTTTACATATCAACAAATAATACAAAACTTGCATTTGTTTTATTTAATGGTTTTAAATCAATTCAAAATAAAAAGATAGATATCGGAAACACAAATAAGCTTTCAATAGTTTGCGTGAGAAATGTGAAAGATAAACAGCAAATAGATAATGAAATAATAATTAATATGTTATCGCCTTTAGTTTGTAGAAAACATATTAAAGGTGAAATAGATAATTACTTTTTATTTAATGAAGATGGATTTTTAAAGTATTTAATGATTAATCTATCATCAAAATTTTATATCAGCGATGATAATTTTAAAATTGAGCCTATAAAATGTAGAAAAACAGTAGTGAAAGCGTATGGCACTAAAATACCATCTAGTTTGGGTGTTTTAAAACTTAGTGGTGATGTAAATCTTCTAAACGATCTATACCTACTAGGATTAGGTTCTAAAACATCAGCAGGCTTTGGCAAGTTTGAAATTATAGGATAAGGAGGTGATATCTTGAAAGAGTTTATAGACGAAAGCAAAACAAGAGTACGACTTTATCCATCTGATTGGCGTTATAGTGCGTCAATTGTTGGTATAGTTAGATATTTTGAATTTCTTAAAAATGAGGGTATACCTGTCGATTATCAAATTGAAGACGACTATATAGAGTATGATGTTTCGCTAATAGAAGATGAGGAAAAATATCTTTTGTTTGTAGAGAATTATTTTTCTGATAAAATGCATCACTTAGTGTTGCTTGATTTATTAAAGCATAATGAATTACAAGAAGAGCAAATCAAGACTTTTAATGAAAAACTTCAAGCTAATACGATATGTAAAAAAGTGTTTGGTAAATTAAGATATAGTAGTGAAAATTTAAATGAAATATCCACATTAATTTCATCTAATAGAAATGCTTTAATTTTTAATACATATAAAAATGCAGCGTATAAAAAATTTAGTAATGAACGCTTACTTTTTTTCGATAAAGGAGAAATTTGTAGATTGAATGGCTTTTATGTTGACACTGGAAGAAAAACGAAAGCACTATCCTATTTTTGGGATAAAAACACATTTGTCTATTCTGACGAATTAGAATTTGACTTTATCCCATTTGCTTTCACAAAAACTAGGAAATCATACTTTATAAACAATAATTTTACTATTGATTTTTTGTTAAATGCTAATGATAATCTAAAAAGTAAATTAGAAAATCAAGTAGAAGAAAAACAATATCCGCAAAAACATCTATTTGTACAAAGCAAAAACTCATCAGAGTATATAAATTATGATGTGGAAATTATCACAAAAGAACAAACTAATGATTATTTCACAACACAATTTGTAAGAAGTAACGCTATTAAAATTTTTGGTAAATTAGATGAAAGCAACTACCTTAAGATAAATGATAAATTAGATATAGATATTGAAAAGGAAGCGGTTAATAGTATACTTAATAATTTACATTTAGATAGTTTGATTGAAAACTTAATAAGAAAACAACCGAGTAGGAATTATAACACATCAACAATTATAAAAATAAATTCAATGATTTATGGAGGGGACAACATGGACGAGAGAATTAAAACTGCACAAAAAACAGCTTTTGCCGTAAAAAATAATATTGACAACAACAAAATTAAAAGTTATAGACAAAAATTAATTAATGCTATAACATTTAAAGATTACGACAAGTTTTGTCAAATTCTTTTGCAACTTTCTGACTATTCAGGTGTAATT
>CAYJFG010000124.1:0-832 GCA_964369305.1 uncultured Eubacteriales bacterium | reverse complement strand
CTTACGACTTATTCGACGACTTTGAGCAATACAAAAATATAGCATATGCATTTGTAAACGGACTTAACGAATGCAATTATAATAATGGAGGAGAAAAGCAATGAATATTTCAATGACAATTTTAGCTAACATGACATCAAACTATAGTGAGGGTTTAGGTAACGTATCTTCGGTACAAAAAGTATTTAGAAATGGTAAAACATATGCAATTCGTTCAAGAGAAAGCCTTAAAAATGCAATAATGGTAACCTCAAATATGTACGACGATTTAGAAGTTGTAGTTGATGGAGCTACTCAAAAGAAAGTTACAAAAGATTTGAATGCTAGTAACTGCCGTGCTTTAGAGGGCGGATATATGAATACATCAAAAGAGGCTACATATATCAGAAACAGTTCTTTTTATGTAACTGATGCTGTGTCTTGTGATGAATATGTAATTGAAACTAGATTTCATAACAACTTATATTTAGCACAAACTTCTGCAAAGCACCAAGGGTTAAATTTGCAAGATAAAAGCAAAGAATGTGGACTTATGCCTTACCAATATGAATATGACAAAGGCTTAAAACTTTATAGCATAACTATCGACCTTGACATGATTGGAAAAGATGAAAACTTTAATGCTGAATGTGATAATAGCGAAAAAGCAGAAAGAGTATGTGCTTTACTTAATGCAATAGAGGGATTAAGTCTTGTGGTTAAAGGTAACTTAGACAATGCTGAACCAATTTTTGTAGCTGGTGGTTTTGTAAATAGAAAAACTCATTAGTTTGAAAATGTAGTGCATATAAAAAATAAAGAACTAGTAATTACAGACGAATTGTGCCAAAGA
>CAYJFG010000123.1:0-4420 GCA_964369305.1 uncultured Eubacteriales bacterium | reverse complement strand
AGCATTTGAAAAATTATAAATTTTTCCTACTGTATTTTTCGCAACTATATCCCATTTTCCTGGGCAGTCACTCAGTATTCTTAAATGATTTTCCTTTAAATAAATTTCTATTAACTCAAGTGTAGCTTTTGCAATTTCTGACGACACAGTAATTTTTCTGCTTCTGCACTTTTTAAATTCATTATATTTATACGAAAGAAACTTAACATCTCCACTTTTATGTATTGTTAATATTTGTTTAACTTCGCCTTTTTCTCTTTCAATCCCTAAATCAGTTATTAACGTAAATTCTTCTAAAACTCCTTTAAATTTTGCTTTTTCAGTATGAATAGTTTTTTCTAATTTCTTTAAAGCCCAAATAAACCATTTGCAATCTAAAGTATATTTTGAGCAATTCATTTTGTTTATATATACCACATTAGAATATATGGCACTCCCTATCTCGTGCGATGTTAGCGAATTTTTTACAATATTATCTATTATCACTTTGAATTTTGGATACTTGGCAAGGGTAGCACTGCCATTTTCTTTTTTAAAATCGTTATAATAAGTTTGCTTAAATTTCAAAAAAACACAATCTTTGTCTATATCAAAATCTTCTAAATCGCACTTATCTAAACTATATTCGTGGTAAATAGCCTCTTCAAATTCCTCTATCCATTCTTCTGTAAAATTTGTTACTGTATATTCATATTCATAATACATACTTAAACACCACCTAATAAAAAGATTGTAACATATTTTTATCTATGTTACAATCTAAATTTAATATTTTATGATACTATTAATACATTCCCATATCAGGAGCTGGTGGAGCCATTGGAGCTAAAGGCTCTTTTATATCTGCTACTAAAGATTCAGTTGTTAAAACCATAGCTGCTACTGAGGCTGCATTTTCTAAAGCACTTCTAGTAACTTTTGTAGGGTCAACAATACCTGCACCTATCATATCAATGTATTCTTCTTTAAGTGCGTTGAAACCAAATCCAACTTTATTTTCATTTTTAACTTTTTCAACTACAACGCTACCTTCAAGACCTGCATTTGCAACGATTTGACGTAGTGGTTCTTCTAAAGATTTAAGAACAATGCACATACCAGTTTTTTCGTCGCCTTCTACATTTTCAATTGCTTTTGCAACAGCTGGTATAGCGTTCATAAGAGCGATACCACCACCTGCTACTATACCTTCTTCAACAGCTGCTTTTGTAGCCGCTAAAGCATCTTCTATTCTTAATTTTTTCTCTTTCATTTCAACTTCTGTTGCAGCTCCTACTTTAATTACTGCAACACCGCCAGCAAGTTTTGCTACACGTTCTTGAAGTTTTTCACGGTCAAAGTCAGAAGTTGTAGCTTCAAGTTGCATTCTAATTGAACTTACTCTTGCTTTTATATCTTCTGCATTTCCAGCACCGTCAACGATGATTGTATTTTCTTTATCTACTTTAACTTGTTTTGAGCGTCCTAACATATCTAAAGTAGTGTCTTTTAGTTCAAGCCCTAAATCAGATGAAATTACTTGACCCCCTGTTAAAATAGCTATATCTTGTAGCATATCTTTTCTTCTGTCGCCAAAGCCTGGAGCTTTAACAGCAACACAAGTGAATACACCTCTTAATTTATTAAGCACTAAGTTTGTTAAAGCTTCACCCTCAACGTCCTCAGCAATAATTAATAATTTTTGTCCAGCTTGAACTATTTGCTCAAGGATAGGTAAAATTTCTTGCATATTAGATATTTTTTTATCTGTAATTAAGATAAATGGGTTATCAAGTTCAGCAATCATTTTATCAGCATCTGTTACCATGTAAGGAGCGATGTAACCTCTGTCAAACATCATACCTTCAACTACTTCTGAATATGTTTCAGCTGTTTTAGATTCTTCAACAGTTATAACGCCGTCTGCACTAACTTTTTCCATAGCTTCTGCAATTAAGTTACCGATATACTCATCAGCTGAAGAAATTGTAGCAACACGAGCAATATCATTTGACCCTGTGATTTTTTGTGAATTTGCAACGATTGTTTCAACTGCTATTTTAACAGCGTTTTGAACACCTTTTTTAAGTATCATTGGATTTGCACCAGCAGTTACATTTTTCATGCCCTCACGGATTAAAGCTTGTGCTAAAAGTGTAGCTGTAGTAGTACCGTCACCTGCAACATCATTTGTTTTTATAGAAACTTCCTTAACAAGTTGAGCTCCCATATTTTCAAAAGCGTCTTCTAGTTCAATTTCTTTTGCTATAGTAACACCATCATTAGTTATAAGTGGTGCGCCGAATTTTTTATCAAGAACAACATTTCTACCTTTTGGACCTAAAGTGATTTTAACAGTATCAGCAAGTTTATCAATACCGCTAATTAGAGCTTTTCTAGCATCTTCACCATATACGATTTGTTTAGCCATAAATTTAATTACCTCCGAATATATATATTTATATTATTATTCAACAACTGCTAAAATATCTGATTGACGTACAATAGTATAATCTTCACCATCAATTTTTACTTCTGTTCCAGCGTATTTGCTTGTTATAACTTTGTCACCAACATTTACATACATTTCTACATTGTTGCCATCAACAATACCACCAGGACCTACTGAAACAATTTTTGCAAATTGTGGTTTCTCTTGTGCTGTACTTGCAAGTACAATGCCACTTTTTGTAGTTTCTTGAGCATCTTCCATTTGTAACACAACTCTGTCTAGTAGTGGTTTTATTATCATAATAATCCTCCTAAAAATCTAAATAAAATTAATTAGCACTCTATTAGTTAGACTGCTAATTATTATTTTAAACCTTTTTTCAAAAAAAATCAAGTAAATTTATCCTAATTAATAAAATATTTACATATTCACAAAATTTATATAAAAAATCTATCACTTACTTTTAAAATACATATAAACTTGACATCTTATCATACCATTATATAATTTTCGCCTTTTATCTGCTTTTCTACCAAAACACTTTTCAAATTCCTCATCAGGTGAAATTATTGTGTAATTATAACCTTTTTTCTCTTTAAATCTTCTGCCCATAATTCTGTATATATCTCTAGCACTTTCTACATCGTCTAAACGCTCACCATAAGGTGGGTTGCATATTACGGTCATTTGCTCGCTATCTTCGTTAAAATCGTTTATATCTCTTACTGAAAATTCTATCATATCGCTAACGCCTGCTTTTTCTGCGTTCTCTTTAGCAATACTAATATTATTTTTATCAATATCATATCCACGTGCTTTAAATGTACATTCTTTTCTTTGGAGTTCTTTGGCACGTAATTTTTCTTTTATAAACACATCTTTATCTATAATTTTCCAGCTTTGACACACAAATTCACGGTTAATACCTGGTGCAATGTTTTTAGCTTTTAACGCACTTTCTATTAATAGAGTACCGCTACCGCACATTGGGTCAACAACGTACGAATTTGGTCTAATTCTTGATAAATCAACCATGTTAGCGGCTAAAGTTTCTTTTATAGGTGCAAGAACTGAATTTTCTCTGTACCCTCTTTTATGTAAAGGCGAGCCAGTTGTGTCAATCATAATACTAACTTTATCTTTTAAGATCAAAAATTGTATTTGAAATAGGCTACCAGTTTCGTTGAACCAATCTATTTTGTATTTATTTTTTAATCTTTCTACAACTGCTTTTTTAATGATTTTTTGACAATCTGGAACGCTCATCAACTTTGAATTTAACGCACTACCTTTTACAGGGAAAATATCTTCTTTTCCTACAAATTTTTCCCAAGGTAATTTTTTTACATTCTGGAAAAGTTCCTCAAAAGTTGTTGCTTTAAACTCACCTAATAAAATCAAAATTCTTTCACTGTATCTTGAATTGATATTTGCACGAGCTATTATATTTTCCTCACCAGAAAAAAGAACTCGTCCATTTTCCGCCCTTACATTTTCACATTCAAGCATTTTAAGTTCTTGAGCCACTATACCCTCAACACCTAAAAGGCAAGTAGCAACTAATTCGTATTTACTCATTGTAACATTCCTTTTTATATATTTATAGGGATACTGTAAAACATATTATTTTACAGTATCCCTAATTTATTTTACTTTACTATTTTATATCTAATTGAAGTAAAAAGCAAGAGTTTTATTACACGTCTGGTTGTAATAGACCATAATGTCCATCATCTCTGCTATATACTACATTAATTTCGTTATCATCAGCATTCAAAAACATGAAGAATTTATGGTTAATCATGTTCATTCTTAAAATAGCCTCATCTACAGTCATAGGCTTAAGCATAATTGCTTTAGTTCTAAGTACGTTATAGTTAGTTAAAGTGTTGTCTTCTTCCTCTTCGTCAGCTGAATAAAAATTTTCGTTAAAATCAACAAAAGTAGTTTTAAGCCTTTTTTCAAGCCTTGTTTTATTTTTTCTAATTT
>CAYJFG010000122.1:268-4454 GCA_964369305.1 uncultured Eubacteriales bacterium | reverse complement strand
TACTATTAACGTGCTTTAATTAAGGTTTTTGGGGCTACTTTTACAATTGTCTATATTATATTATGTGTAAAGCTTACGCCTAACATTAATTTTATAAAATAAAACAGCTTATGTGCTGTTTTATTTTTTTTCAAATATATCTTTAACCCTATATTTTGCTGACTCAAAAGAGACATTGAAACATTTACTAACTACAACAATTGCTTCATCTAAATTTTTTACTTTAGACTCTAACAAGAGTTTTTTAACCATACTCTCTGGCATTAAAATAGTTGCGGAAAGATAATTTGCTTGCCATTCCATTTTTTCAGCATCAGTCCAATATTTTTTATAATTATTTTTTTTAGTGTATGAAACTCTACATTGAACCATTGGAGTGTTTTTATCATAAAATGAAATTTGATTAGGGGTGTATGAATAGTAATTGGTGTGTAAAATAAGATGGCTAGATTCATGCCCTATTGTAAACCTATATCTATGTTCTTGTTCATCTGCCAATAATCGGTTGTCAATAATAACGGTGTTTGCTTTTACACTAATATAGTTAGCTGTATTAGTTTTAGGATTATATACTGGAACTGAATCGCTGTCATTGAAAACTGTCATACCAAGATAGCAGCCACAGTGGGATAAATACTGAAAATCTTGTTCTGAGCCTAAATAGTTAACTAAAAACCTGTCCATATCGATAGCCTGCGGAGTCATCATAGCTTTTGGCGAAAAATCATATACTAAATTTTCGCCAATTGTATTCATATCCTCTTTTGTTAGAAATGGAACACCTTTTTTATTAAGTTTAAGAGCGGGTTGATACATAGGCAATGCTACTCCTTATTTTTTTTTAATTCTTCAACAAATTTTAACCATTCTTTTTCACCAGCGTCTACATCTCTTGCTGTACGTAAAGCCATGCTAACATAATCTCGACTTTTAATATATTCGGGTAAATCAGGTGCTACTGAATCACGTTGTTTACCAACTAAATCGTACATTTCGGATTTTTCGTTTTCTGACAATACTAAAATACAAGCTACTTTCTCAAGCCTTTCAGTTGTTAATGGAGCACACCTATTTTTTTCTACATCGCTGAGGAAGGGTGCAGATACCTCTAACTGCCTTGCTAATTCACGCAAAGTAAAATCTTTTTCTGTTCTTTTGGAATTAAGAAATTCACCAAAATTAGAATATGTTTTTTTCATATTTTCCACCTTTTCTAGCTAATTGCTTGCAAAGAATTTAACTTATCGTAGTAAGAGTTCTTAGTTAAGAAAAAGTCTTGCATTGAATTAAAGTGTTAGCTTTACACTTTACAAATATTATATAATAAAGAATTTTATTTGTCAATAGCTTTTTTATTAAATTTTTATAGAAAAAATAAACATATAAATTAACAAATTTCTACATTGTAAATAGCACAACTAATAGAATATGATGAAAATATTGTTGTTTAATCAAATGTTTTGTGGTATAATTAGTGCAAAAATAAGTTAGATTATTGACGCAATAAATGGAATAAATTTATTATCGGGAGAATGAATTATGGCAGAAAAAAATAACGCAACTTTAGGATTTGAAAAAGAAATATGGGACGCTGCTTGTGTTTTATGGGGTCATATTCCAGCGGCTGATTATAGAAAAGTAATAGTAGGGCTAATTTTTCTTAGATACATATCAAATGCGTTTGAAAAGAAGTACGAACAATTAATAGCAGAGGGCGACGGTTTTGAAGATGACAAAGACGCTTACACAGAAGAAAACATTTTCTTTGTGCCAGAAGATGCACGTTGGTCAAAAATAGCCTCTCATGCACATACACCTGAAATTGGAACGATTATTGATGATGCTATGCGTTCTATTGAATCCGAAAACAAGACACTTAAAAATGTATTACCTAAAAATTACGCTTCACCTGATCTTGATAAAAGAGTTCTTGGAGAAGTTGTCGACCTGTTCACAAATATGGACATGAATGGAACAGAAGAAAATAAAGACATACTAGGAAAAACATATCAATATTGCATAGGGCAATTTGCAGCTTATGAAGGTACAAAAGGTGGGGAGTTTTATACTCCAGAAAGCATAGTTAAAACTATTGTTGCAATATTAAAACCTTTTGAAAATTGCCGTGTGTATGACCCATGTTGTGGAAGTGGTGGTATGTTTGTACAGTCGGTAGAATTTATAAAAGCACATAGAGGAAATAGAAATAAAATATCTGTATATGGTCAAGAGTCAAACGCTGATACTTGGAAAATGGCAAAAATGAACATGGCTATAAGAGGAATAGATGCAGACTTTGGTGCGTTTCAAGCTGACACTTTTTTTAATGATTTACATAAACAATTAAAAGCTGACTTCATAATGGCAAACCCACCATTTAACCTTTCAAACTGGGGACGAGATAAGTTGCAAGATGACGTACGCTGGAAATATGGGACACCTCCATCGGGGAACGCAAACTATGCGTGGATACAACACATGATACATCACTTAGCACCAAATGGTAAATTAGGTTTAGTGCTAGCGAATGGTGCATTATCTACACAAACAAGCGGTGAAGGTGAAATTAGAAAAAGAATAATTGAGGATGATTTAGTCGAGGGTATCGTAGCGTTGCCTACACAACTATTTTATAGCGTTACTATACCAGTTACACTTTGGTTTATTACTAAAAACAAAAAGCAAAAAGGCAAAACTCTATTTATTGATGCACGTAATATGGGTTACATGGTTAATCGTAAACATAGAGATTTTACAGTAGACGATATTAATAAACTTGTTGATACTTTTACGCAGTTTCAAGACGGAAAACTTGAAAATATAAAAGGATTTTGTGCAGTAGTTGAAACAAGCGACATTGAAAAACACGACTATATTTTAACTCCAGGGCGATATGTTGGTATTGAAGAACAAGAGGACGATGGAGAACCATTTGATGATAAAATGAAAAGATTAACTAGTGAACTTGCTAAAATGTTTGATAAATCCCATAAACTAGAAAATGAGATTAAAAAGAACTTGGGGGCGATTGGGTATGAAACATAATAATTCGCAAGTTATTATGTATGAATCGCAAGATGGCGTTACAAAAATTGATGTTATTATGGAAGAAGAAACAGTTTGGATATCGCAATTGCAGATGTCAGAGCTTTTTCAAACGACAAAGCAAAATATAAGCTTGCATATTAATAATATATTTGTTGAAGGAGAGCTTGACGAAATTTCAACTGTCAAGGAATACTTGACAGTTCAAAAAGAAGGCAATAGAGAAGTAAAACGAAATACAAAACACTACAATTTAGATGTAATAATATCTGTTGGATATCGTGTAAAGTCGCTTAGAGGTACACAATTTAGAAAATGGGCAACAAATATTTTAATTGAATATATAAAAAAAGGTTTTGCAATGAATGATGAAGTGTTAAAAAAATCAGGTAGTATAGAGTATTTTAAAGAATTATTAGAACGAATTAGAGATATTAGAAGCAGTGAAAAGGTGTTTTATAGGCAACTGCTAGATTTATTTGCTACAAGTGTTGATTATAACTCAAAATCAGATGAAGCCATTTTGTTTTTTTAAATAGTACAAAATAAATTTCATTATGCAGTAAATTTACAAACAGCAGCAGAACTCATATATAACAGAGCAGATAGCGAAAAACCATTTATGGGAATGTATACTTTTAAAGGAGAGCAACCAACAAAAAGCGAATCGTTAATTGCAAAAAACTATATGAACGAAAAAGAATTAACCGTACTTAATCGTTTAATAAGTGCTTTCTTTGATTTAGCCGAACTTCATGCAATTAACCATGAGCATATGTATATGAAAGATTGGTTGCCACAAGTAGATGATTTTGCACAACGATATGGAAAAGGTATATTACATGGTGCTGGAACTGTTAAAAATGTAACAGCGATTGAAAAAGCAACAGAAGAATATAAAAAATATAGTAAGAGCATAAAAGAAGTGCCAACAAAAGTTGAAATAGATTATTTTAATAGTTTGATTGAGAAAAAAAGAGAGATTGAGGGAAAATAAAAATATGGGGGCGATTTGGTATGAAATTTGAATTGATAGAAATTATGAAAGAATTTGACAGGTATAAATCCGTTTATGATTTTTTTGATTACAGTAATGATATGATAAAAATTCAAAATGAACTTAACAGTTTTAATAGGGAAT
>CAYJFG010000122.1:0-228 GCA_964369305.1 uncultured Eubacteriales bacterium | reverse complement strand
AAAAATTAGTTAGTGACTTAGTAGAAAAATATAACGTTGATTTAAATAATATTAGTGTAAAGTTAAATACTGGGAGAACTGTAGTATTAGGTAATAATAGTAGTTATACTACAAAAAGAAAAACGGATGAGCAAATAAGAGATGATTTATCATATTTATATAAATGTATACCTTTAAGTGCTTTACTAAAATTTGGGATTAAAAAATTAGTTTTTGGTGGTATTATAT
>CAYJFG010000121.1:0-4471 GCA_964369305.1 uncultured Eubacteriales bacterium | reverse complement strand
ACTGAAAGCGGAAAATATAACGCCGTTATTGAAGATATTGTAAATTGTTATGAAAAAGGGCAACCAGTTCTAGTTGGTACAATTTCAATCGAAAAATCTGAGCTTTTAAGCAAAATGCTTAAGAAAAAAGGCGTTAAACATAACGTTTTAAATGCTAAACAACATGAAAAAGAGGCAGACATCGTAGCACAAGCTGGTAAAAGATATGCAGTTACAATTGCTACCAATATGGCAGGTCGTGGTACTGATATTGTGCTTGGTGGTAATGCTGAATATATGGCAAAAGCTGAAATGAGAAAAATGCAGTTTAGCGAAGAATTAATTGCAGAGGCAACAGGTTACAGCCAAACAGAAGACGAGGAAATTTTAAATGCTCGTGATACATTTAAAACACTTCACGATAAGCATAAAATTGAAATAGAAAAAGAAGCAACAGCCGTTAGAGAAGCGGGCGGACTTTTCATAATGGGTACAGAGCGTCATGAGTCAAGACGTATCGATAACCAGTTAAGAGGTCGTGCAGGTCGTCAAGGCGACACAGGTGCTAGTAAGTTTTACTTATCAACTGAAGATGATTTGATGAGATTATTCGGCGGCGAAAGAGTTAAAATGGTTATGGATAGGCTAAATACTCCAGATGATATGCCTATTGAAAATAAAATGATTTCAAACATGATAGAAAGTTCTCAACAAAAAGTAGAGAGCAGAAACTTTGCTATAAGAAAAAATGTACTTCAATATGACGATGTACTAAACAGACAACGTGAAATTATCTATAAACAACGCAATCAAGTATTAGACGGCGACGACGTGAAATCACAAGTAGTTAAAATGCTTGAAGAAACTGTTGAAAGTAGAGTAAATCAATTTTGCTCAGATAACAGCGAAAGAGAAAACTGGAATGTTGAAAGCTTAAAAGATTATTACTTAGGCTGGCTAATAGAAGAAGACGAAATGCACTACACATTAGGTGAACTTGAAGACATGGAGTCAAAACAACTTACAAAATTCATCTTAGATAAAGCTACAGCTTTATATGATGAAAACGAAAGCAGTTTAACACCTGAAACTATGAGAGAAGTAGAAAGAGTGTGCTTGCTTAGAAATGTTGATACTTTCTGGATGGAGCATATCGACGCTATGGAATCTCTAAAACAAGGTATTAGACTACGTGCGTATAGTCAACGTGACCCAGTAGTAGAGTATAGACTAGAGGGCTTTGATATGTTCGATGAAATGATAGAAACTATCAAAGAAAATACAGTTAAAGGCGTACTTCTAGAACCTAAAAGAATGATAGCAAGAAGAATACAAAACGAAGAACTTGCAAAAAGAAAAGAAGCTATTAGAAAAACAATAGAAGAAAGAAAAGCTAATTTAATTGCACAAAGTGAAGAGCAAAAAGAAGAAATAACACCACAATTTGTAATTAAGCGTGAGCAAGTAGCTACTCCAACTTCTACAAGTTCAGACGGAACGTTAGAAAAAAGACCAACAGTTAAAACAGCCAAAGAAAAAGTAGGAAGAAATGACCCTTGCCCATGCGGAAGCGGTAAAAAACATAAAAAATGCTGTGGTAAGGATCAATAATTTTAAAATTTAAAAGGAGTGTAAAGTTATGAAAAAAGCAAAAAGAACAATATCTCTACTGTTAGCTATTTCAATGATTTTAGTTATGATGTCAGTGGGGATAACAGCATCAGCAACAGAAACAACATATGGTACTTTCGACGATTATTTAGAGTCAGGGCTTGCAATTTCCTACCTTGACGCAAACAAAACTACTTGTAGAGTAGACGGACTATCTTCTCTAAATCAAACAGCCACACAAATAGTAATTCCAGAAACTATAGGCGGCGCTACAGTAATTGAAATTCAGAAATTTGCGTTTAATAAAGATAAGCTTACATCTATTGAATTACCAGAAACACTTGTAAAAATAGATATATCTGCATTTGCAAATAACCCAGCACTTACAAGCATCGATATACCAGACAGCGTTGAAACAATAGATATAGCAGCGTTTTTCAATAATACATCACTTGAAAATGTAGTAATTGGTGGTGGCGTTACAACAATGGGAAACAGCGTGTTTGCAAATTGTACTTCTTTAGAGCATATTAGAGTTTCTGAGGGTACAACAGTTATTGGTAACAGCTTTGCAGAAAACTGCACAAGTTTATTATCAGCAAGTCTTCCATCAACAGTAACAGATATTGGCGATAAAGCTTTTAAAAATTGTGGTAAATTAAACGATTTATATATTCCCTCTATTAATTCACAACTTACAAATATAGGTAATGAGGCTTTTGAAAATTGTGGCTTAATAGACTCATTCCCAGCTACACAGTCAATTCAAAGTATTGGCAAAGAAGCATTTTTAGGTTGTACAACTTTAAGCTCAATTGGCGATTTAGAAAGCCTTGTTGAAATGGGCGATAATGCTTTTGAAAATTGTACAGCACTACAAAGTGTTACTCTAGGTGATAACTTAGAAGTGATACCAGAAGAAGCGTTCAAAGGTTGTACAAATTTATCAGAAATTAACTTTGGTACAGGACTAAAAACTATAGGTGCATATGCATTTGATGGTTGTGCGTTGCCAACTACTTTAGTAATTCCTAATTCTGTAACAGAAATTTATAACGCAGCTTTCCAAAACGCTACAAATGTAGAAACAATTTATACAAGTAAAGGTATGACATCTTATGCATTCTTATCTTTCTTTGGTATTGATAGCGTTAAAAATATAATCATAGCTGACGGTACTACAAAAATTGGCGATAGCTCATTTAGTAACAACTCAAGCCTTGAAAAAATTTATATTCCAGCAAGTGTTACAGAAATATCTGATATAGGTATCTCGGGTTACACACATTTAATGCTTTACGGTTATAAAGGAACAGCTGGCGAAGCGTATGCAAATGCACGTGATAATGTTACTTTTATAGATGTAAGTGCAGTTGATAAAACAGAGCTTGCAAGCTTAATTGCACAAGCAAAAACAATTTTAGATGGCGATACTTCAATGTATGATGCACAAGATGTTTTAGCTTTACAAACAGCTTATAATAGAGCAGTTGAAGTAAACGAAAGTGTTTTAGTGTCAAATGACGATGTTACTGTAGCAGTAACACAATTACAAACAGCTATTGACAACCTACAAGAAGAAATAACAGTTGATAAAACAGAGTTACAAGGTTTAATAAATCAAGCTAAAGACGTTTTAGAAAACGATATGTTAAAAGTAGAATATAAAGAAAACTTACAAGCATCTTTAAATACAGCACAAAGTGTATATGATGATAGCGAAGCTACACAAGATGAGGTAGACTCACAATCTGCTACACTTCAAGATTTGATAGCTTTAGAAAATAGCAACTTAATTATGATAGGTGACGTTGATAATAATGGCGAAGTAAACCCAATAGACGTTTTATTAACACAAAAACATATAGCGGATATTATACCATTAACAGGTGACGCATTTAATTCAGGCGACATAAACAGAGATGGAGTAGTAAACCCACACGATGCATTATTTATGCAAAAAATATTAGCTGATATTCCAATCGCTATTTAATAACATTTTGATTAATTTTAAAACTACTATGTTGATAAAACAGCATAGTAGTTTTTTTTATGAAAAGAGAATAATGAATAGTGAAAAGTGAATAGTGAAAAGTGAATAGTGAATAGTGAAAAGTGAATGTGAAAATAAATAGTGAAAAATATAGGATTAACCCTATGTGGTTGACCGATATTGAAGTCACGCACAAAATAAAAACCTCAAAAAGAGGCGTTTTTTGAGGTTTTATTACAATAGAAAATGTAGCAAGTTTGATATTTTCCCTAAAGATAAAACTGTTTTTTATGTTGACTTTTCATTATCTCTATATGATTTTGTTATGTATATCGATTTTGATTGCTTACTGCTATTTTTATTTTCATAGCAAAAGCTCCAGTTAGTACCGTTATATCACGCTTTACCGCAGTTGCCACACATAAAAAATTGGACAAATATAAGCTATCAAGGTTTTTTATGTATATTTTATTTTTCAGGCGTCAAACTTACGAAAATGTTTTAAAAGCACCGAAATTAAATAAAACTATACAATTTAATCAAATATTATAAATAGTATTGATTTTAAAACTAAACTATGTTATAATGCAAGTGGAGAAATAATACAATAAAATATAAAAATTGTTGTATTAATTTTAAATAAGTTTCAATTTAATCAAGGAGGCAAGTTTTATAATTTGATAATTTATTTAAAAGCTAAAAATTAAAATATAAAAATAGTGTGACGGCAAAAATACTAAATACACTTATAAAACGAAAGGACGTATATTATGAACAACGATGGATTATCAAATACATATGATATTATGTTACTATCTACGTTATTAAATATATAATAGACAATTGTAAAAGTAGCCCCAAAAACCTTAATTAAAGCACGTTAATAGT
>CAYJFG010000120.1:0-4623 GCA_964369305.1 uncultured Eubacteriales bacterium | reverse complement strand
CAAAACTTCAATTAGCTTTTCCAAATCCATTACGATAATTGGAGTAGAAACATTTTTTATTGACATATTGCACTAATAGTTGTTATACTTTTAAATGAAATAATTTGTATTTCAAATTAAAAATCGAAAGGAATAAAAAAAGAATGAAAAAAATCGGTAAAAAAACACTTAGTGTGGCTTTAGCTGTTATAATGTGTTTATCTATGCTTGTTACTTTAGGCATGGGTAATACATTTACATCTAGTGCTGCAAGTGGTGACACTATTTATTTAGAGTCATCAAGTTGGACTGCTCCTAACTGCTATATGTGGAGTGGCACAGGAACTGTTAGTAATGGTACATGGCCAGGCGTTGCTATGACAAAAGTTGAGGGTAATATTTGGTCATACACATTAGATGGTGACTATGAAAATGTTATTTTCAATCAAGGCTCAGATCAAACAGACGACATGAAATTCCCAGGAGCTAACAAAATATATAGTCAAGCAGGCGGTTCATGGAGTGACTACATTGTTTCTTCTGACCCATTTGTACAAGTTTCACAAGAAGACGGTACAAAATTTAGCAGTGATACATTGTCAGTTACTTTAACACTTAAAAATGCTACAAGCGGTACATACTCAATAGATGGTGGCGCTGAAAAATCATTTACAAGTGAAACAACAATAATGGTAGGTCAAGGACTAAAAGGTAATGAAAACACTACTTTAACTGTAAGTGCAACAGGAGACGGTCCAGAATACAACAAAACTTTCACTTATACAAAAACATATAAAGCTCCAAGTGGTGGTACTTCAGGTGAAGATGGCCATACAACTGAAGCTTTAGATGGTAAATATGCTACAAACCCTAACGATCAATACGGTGGTAAAGACGTTACAATCTCAAGTGCAGCTGACTGGAAAGATTCAATGATCATTGCTCAAGGTGCTGCAAATGATGATGCTAACGTATTTAAAGGCCCACACGAATATCCTGTATACGACACATATTCACTATATGCTGCATGGGATAACGACAACGTATATATCGGTTGGCAATTTGTAAACGTTCGTGACATAACAGCGTCTGACCAAGGCGGTGCTGGTACTAACGAAGCTAAACCTTACAATGCTGATATGCCTCAAATGCTTGCTTTAGACTTAGGTCTAGGGTCAGGCGCTGATGGTTCTATGGACGTTGCTGGCGAATATGTATGGGGTGAAACAATTGATTACACAACAAACATTGACGTTTTAATGGCGTTCTCAAGTAAACCAGGTGTTGGTACTCCAGGTTACTTCACAGCTAATGCGGACGGTAAATTCTCATACACAGAAGGAATTGAAACATTTAAAGATATCGGTATCTCATACGAATATGAAAATGGTTTCTTTGGTTCTTCAATGTATGGTATAAATGCTAATGGTTACACAGGTTTATTACCAGAACAATACTTTGACGAAAGTTCAAGCTGGGTTGACTTTACAACACTAGGCCACAAAGAATCTCTAGATACACTTTACACAATGACACTTCCTTTAGATACTTTAGGAATTTCTAAAGCGGAACTTGAGCAAAACGGTATTGGTGTAATGCACATTTCTATCTATGGTTCAAGTGCAGTTAATACAATCCCTATGGATCCATCATGTTTAGATGCTGCTACAGATGCTTACAGTGCTGACCCATCTTCAACAGCTGAAAAAGAAGATACAGATAACATCACAGTTCCTCTAGCAAGAGTTGGTGCTCCTTTAAGCACAGGCTCAGAACCAGTTGAAAAAGATATCGCTGTAAACTTTGGTGCAGACGTTTCTTCTCCTCAAAGCACAGGTACAGCTATCTCTTTAAGTGCTGACGCTTACAATGGTACAGAACCTTACACATACAAATACTATGTAAACAACTCTCTAATTTCTTCAAATAGTACAGCTAACTGGACTCCAACATCAGCTGGCACTTACACATTAAAATGTGTTGTAACAGATAGTACTGGTAAATCAGCTACAGTAACAAAAGACTTCGTTATTGAAGGTGGCGGTACAGTTGGACCTACAAACCCACCAGAAACACAACCAGGAATGACTGGCGATGTAAACGGTGATGGTAAAGTTACTATTATGGACGTTTTTGAAATTCAAAGATACATGGCTGACATGATTACTTTATCAGCTACACAGCTTGATTCTGCAGACGTTGATAATAATGGTTCAGTAACAGTTAATGACCAACTAAATATTCAAAAATATTTAGCAGATATTATTTCAACTTTATAATATCTAATAATTTTAATCAAAAAACCTTTTAATTTAGCTAAGCTATTTTAAAAGGTTTTTCATTCCAATATTACTATAAAAAATATATCATATTTTTTATTCCATATACTTGTAATTTTAACATAATTATGTTAAAATTTTAGAATAAAATAATTTTTGAGGATTATTAATAATGAAAAAACGAGTTACTAAAAACAACAAAAGAATAAAACTCATTAGTTTAATCGTATTGGTTGCAATATGGTTTACTTTTGTTTCGTACTTTTTTTATAACTCAACTAAGTTGTATGAAGAAGAGCAGATAGAAGATAGCCTGATTGAAATAACAGATTTAAATTCAAATTCAGTTGAATTTTTATTTAAAAAATATACTAATTTTTTGACATTAACAACTGATTTCTTCAGAGAAATTGATTTTAATAACATAAATGACTTTGAAAAAATTTTTAACGACTTATCAGATATTGAAAATTTTCTTAAAATAGTTATTACTATGCCACCTGAAGATAATATTAGCTATGAGTCTAACGGAGAAAGGTTAATAATTAGCGATTACAAATATACATCTAAAATGGATAGCAGAAGAATTTTTTTATCAGATGTATTTGTAGACGAAAGGTCGCAAAAAGAAGTAGTTTCTATAAATGTTCCTATGATTTCTCCTAGTGGCGAATTTTTAGCATATATAACAGGTGTGCTTACTGTGGAGGAATTATCAAATGTATTTAGCGACCTTTTCTATAATCTTGACGGTTATTTTCATATTATAGATTCAAATGGTAAATATGTGGCTGTTAGTAATTCTGATATGATGTTACAGATGGATAGTAACTTTTTTGATGCTGTTTCAAATGATTTAATTTTCTTTGATGGATACAGTTCAAGTGACGTATTAAAAGCTTTTGATTATCAGACAAAAGGACTTACTAAATATTCTAATTTGTCAGGCGAAGAAAGCAGAATTGCATCATATTCGCCAATTGATATCAATAGCTGGATGATGTATAGTGTTGTTGACAACGAATTAGTTGTAGCTAATATACAACATGATTTACAAGTAACTTTAATTTTTATAATTGCAATTTCAATGATAGTTTTATTATTAATAATCCTTACTAATAAGTCTCAAAAAGAACTTTTAGTAAAAGCTCAAGAGTCTGAGAGAAAATTGCGTTTTGTTTCAAACAAAATAAATAAATACTTTATAGAAATTAACTTTGCACGTGATGAAGTGAAGATGATAGGAGATTATAAAAATCTATTTAATAGGAAAACAGATATAACAATTTTAAGTGACGATATGCGAAAAGGTTTTCTGCATAGTGAAGATACAGAGTCGCTATATGAGAGCTTTGAGCAAGTTATGAATGGAAAAACACTTTCCGATTTAAAAATAAGAGTTCAAGGAAAAGACGGTGAATACTTGTGGTGTGCGTTATCCCTCTTCCCTGTCGATAATAAAAATAATCATCAAGCGACTAGTGCCATTGGATTGCTTGAAGATATAGACGACCTTGTAAAAGAAACTTTAAAACTCAAAAAAAATTCAGAAATAGATATTTTATCTCAGCTTTATAATAAAGGTACAACTGAAAAATTAATAAAAGAAATTATAAAAAATTCAAGACCGTCAATAGATCATCATGTTTTATTTATTATAGATTTAGATAACTTTAAATCTATAAATGATACTTTTGGTCATAAGTATGGAGATAATGTTATCAAGGAGATAGCCTCAGAACTAAAAATATTATTTAGAAACGAAGATATTGTAGGAAGGATTGGCGGAGATGAATTTTGTGCATTTATGCAAAATGTAACTTCGGAAAGTTTAATTACACGTCGTGCTATGGATATTTGTAATAGTTTACAAAGAACATATACAGATGGAACTACAAGAGTCGAAATTTCTTCTAGTATCGGTATTGCCTCTTACTCTCAAAACGGCGTAGACTTTGATACACTTTATAAACGAGCGGACCTAGCTTTATACGACGCTAAGGAACATGGCAAAAGAACTTTTGTGACTTATAGTGGTCAAATTGAAAGCAATTATCAATCAAATAGAACTATAATAGATAGTGATAAAAAACATTAAAATTAATATTATCACCAAAATTAATTTGCACAAGTTAATTTTGGTGATTTTAATTATATTTTAGTCATTTGTGAAAAAAACGTAAAAAATAAGTATTGATTTTTTCAACACATTGTGATATAATATTTTAGATTTCACACGCAAGCGTATTTTTTTTTGAGTGGTGCTGATAAATTCAGTTTTCAAAATTAGCAATTGCGGAGGAAAAAAACCTAAGGAGGACAAAAAATGTCAGTAATATCAATGAAACAACTATTAGAAGCAGGT
>CAYJFG010000119.1:0-4642 GCA_964369305.1 uncultured Eubacteriales bacterium | reverse complement strand
TTCACTTTTCACTTTTCACTTTTCACTTTTCACTTTTCACTTTTCACTTTTCACTTTATAGACATTAATTTAAGGATACACAATTTAAAAATTGTGTATCCTTATTTTTTAGATTTAGCTATTTTCTTCTATTTTTTCTGGTAATTCTCTTGAATATACAACGCTTTCAACTTTACCTTTTTTAATAGGTTTTACTTGTATACCTTTACAGAATATGTGTTCATTAATTCTATCTTCTATATATCGAACTCTAAAGAACCCATACGTAAATGCAAATAGTGAGCCTATTACAAATCCTAAACCATAGAATGTAATATCCATTTCTCTAGTAAAGATAGTTGTTATTAATGTTGTAGTACAGAATATTGTAGATATTATCATACAACCAAATTGGTCATTAAAATAATACAGATAAATTATTAAACAGTACATTAAGAACAATATAAAATAACCTATTGAAAGAACAGGGTATATTTGAATAATCATTGAACTAAAGAAAAGTTTAGGTAAAAATGCTACTGCTATTAAGAACATAACTGCCGTTATCATACTTTGAATTGCAACTAGCCTTAAAATCTGCTGAGCAAGCGTTCTAAACATAACATTTTTGTTTTTTTGTATTAATCTGTATGTGCCACCAATTACTGACTGCATATACTGTTGGTATTCATCATGGAATTGCGTTTCTGCCATTACTATAAATATTATAGTTGTTGAAATATTAGAGAACATCGCAATACAAGTTGCCATGTCATAAACTGGGTGATTTAAGAAAGTTTTTGCTATTACAATGCTACCATCTGAGAACCAGAATACAAAGTTATGAATATACAAACCGAAAGTATAAAGTCCGTTTGATATAAATAGTCTTCTAAACTCCCATAAATAATGTAAACATTCAGTATAGTTTTTACCGTCACTTTTAAACCATCGCCTAACCTGAGCAAACTCTAAAAAAGCAACACAGAAAAAACCTGCTGAAAGACCGTAAATAAGCGAGTGAATAGTATCAACGTAATTTCTTAAAACGTATGATACTAAAAACGCTATACTCATACCTAAAGCGAAAAACAAAAATATAGTTTTATAGTCTTTAGTAGCATGAATATAAATAAGCGAAAAGTACATTATTATCATAGACATCCAAAATACATATGCAGCTACTACGTATGGTACGTCAATATATGCTATAAATATTAATCTATACACCATTGGAGCTGCTGCAAGTGTGCCTATACCGCACGCAATTACTATTCCTGTGTAGTAAGACGGTAATATGTCGTCGCCTTTTCTTTGATAAATTTTATCTGCTATATATCTTGAAAAAACTGAGTTAAACGGCGATATTAAGATGCCACAAAATATGAAAATATATAGAATAGTTGTTGATAAAAGCTCCCTATCTGCTATATTTATATAGTTGAAACCTAAAACGGCATACATAAGTATTAGGATTGTAACTATCAATAGGATTGGGCCAACCGTAACCATCGAACTATACGCTGTTCCAACGGCAATATTAGATAAGTTATTTTTGCTGTATATTTTTTTTAGTTCTACGCCTATCCCTGCCATCTTTTTTAGTCACCCCCACTTCCACTAATTTGTCGTACACTTGGAAATATCTGTTATATATATCGTTTTTATCATAGTAAGTTATTGTTCTTTTATACCCGATTTCGCCCATTTTCTGTCTTAACTCGTCATCTTGTGCTATTGCTAAAATAGCATAAGCCATTTGTGTTGAACCTGTAACTGGAACTACATAACCTGCACGCCCCATGTCGTCAAACTCACCCTCGATAAGACCACGGCAATTGCCAACGTTTGTAGCAACGAAAGGTTTTTTAGCCGCATAACCTTCCAGAATAACTAGAGGTTGCCCCTCACTGATACTACTTAGAAGTAGCAAGTCCATTTTTCCTACATATTCAGCAACATTTACAAGACCTGTAAAAACAATATCTTGCACGCCTAAACGTTCAATTAGCTTTTCACATTCGTCCGCATACTCAGGGTCTTCATCACGAGGTCCCATTACCCAAAGTTTTAATCTATCATCTTTTTCTTTGGCGTTACTAAAGGCTGAAATCATAGTTTTTAAGTCTTTAATTGGTGTAATACGTCCGATTGAACCAATATTTATATATGGATCGTCTGGGTCTTTTTGCGGTATATTTTCATATCTTGTTACATCAACGCCGTTTGGAATAACCATAGTTTTTTTAGCGTCACAACCTAGTTCAATTTGGAATTGTCTTGCATCTTCAAACAAGGAAGATACAACGTCTGCATAATCATAACCACAGTTTCCAAGCTTTGTAAATTGACCTATCCATAAATCTTTATAAATTCCGTCAACCCAACTAGCACGGATAATTTCTTCTTCTCTTTCCCTAGTGTAGATACCATGTTCTGTTAAAAAAAGTGGGCTGTTATAAATTATTTTTTGCATACTACCTAAAACAACGGCGTACCCTGACGATACAGCATGGTAAACATCTGCTTTAATTGGTTTACCAGATAGTAAAGCAAATAAAGGCAAATACATTGAACGCATTGTCCATAGAAAATCTGTAAATGGTATTCCTGGGAAATTTGCTTCATAATATTTTGTTACCATGTTAAAAAAATCATACCCTGCTAAAATAGCATTAACAGACACGTTATTTCGTGAAAAAAATGTTAAAATTCTGTTCCAGTCAACATCTGTTCCAAAAAGTAGCGACTCGAAAGCCTCATAATCTTTTTTCTTTAGTTTTATTTTTTGTTTTGTTGAAGGGTCTTCTAAATCATCAAGCATATATACTTCTTGAACTTCAACAACGTTTGGTAACATTTTATATTTAAATTCTCTTGTCTTATCTCTTTTAGCTGAAATAACTTGCAATACAAACTCAACATCAGGCATACTTTGTATTAACTGATGTAGCCAGCTAGATACACCACCTGTTACGTATGGGTAAGCACCTTCAACTATTGCACAAACTCTCATAATTATTCCTCATAATATAATTTTATTGTATCTTGATAAACTCTTAGTAAGTACATATTGTTACCAATTGGAGTTAGACTTTCCATGCTTTCTTCAGTAAAGTCTTCATCACACTGCACTACAAAATAAGCTTTATCTATAAATTTATCAATATTTATTCTTATTCCATCTTCTTCATATATAAATTCAGGTTCCATTGTTAAGTATGATGTAACCCTTTTTGCAGCTTCCTCGGCTGTTACCTTATCAAGCCACACAAATTTTTGGTTGTGATAACCAAAAATACTCTCGTAGTTCAAGCAAAAGTCTACCCAACTTATTGAGTAATCTGCATCTGCTAAATAGTCGTCAATATTAACGTAAACAGACATAAAGCCTAAGCTTTTAATTATTGAGTTTGATGTTATTTCATTTTCCTCAAATTCTTCATGAGTAAGAATTTTTGGTAAGTTAATAGCATCTTCTTCTTTATTTACAAAAGTGAAATCTGAGTTCCAATCAATAGCATAGTTAAGTAGTGTTGTGTCTGATATCATTCTATCATCAACTAGTTTTGCAAGCTCACTTTCATTTACTTGCATATCTTCAAGATAGTATTTTATGTTTTTATCAGATGTAGACATTACCTCATCATACTCTGGCGAATACCATGTAATTTCTAATTGGTAACGCTCAACAGAAGATGTAAACTGTGGGAAAAATACTGAGTTCTGCATATTAAGTGCATCTCTATTATATAGAGAAGTTAGTATATCTGATTCAAAGTTTGTAGTATACGGCATACCACTTATCATAAACATATACGCATTTACAATTGGGTATATATATGTTTCTTGCAATTCTGAGTATAGTGTTGTGACAACGTTGTATGCAAGCGACGAGTCGAACAAATCACTATTACATACATAAATTCGGCTACCGTCATCTATATATCTCCACATTAAAGGTGGTAGTTCCTCGTTTTTTACATTAGGGTCTACTACAGGTATTTCACCCTCTGCTACTGTTTCAGCCAAGGCGTACGCATATTTTTTTGCACCTGACTTTAAAGTTACTTCTGGTGCTTGAAATTCAGTTTCTACTTGTTGTTGCATTGAGTCAAATCCTAGATCGATAGCTATTCTGTAACCTGTAAAGTCGCCAACACCTAAATAGCTTTTTACACCTAACACGTCTTGTACTGTGTCACTATACAAATTTGATGAGTCTATAGAATTTAAAAATAAAACTGTCTTCCCAGTTTTAGAAAGCTCACCTAATTTTTCAATATCACTACTTGATATTACTTCTGTTACAATAAATACATCTGTATTTTCAATTCTCTCGTCGCTAATTAGATTTAAAGAAGCCGCATTATAAAATGGCTCTCTTATATGAGTTAGTTGAGCTGTAGCCAGCTGTGTCATATCTAAATCTGCATCACCTATAACGGCTGTATTTCTGTGGTCAGTACTATAATCACCATTATATATACTTGAATCGTTTGTAACTTCGTCGTACTGTTCTCTGTATACAATTTTAGACCTTTCAGTTTCCAAGTCATCACTTTTACTTGAATAAACTGCCATTATTGTGTCAACTTCCATAAATAGCAAAAATGCTAACATCAGTATACCAAACGTAACTAAGAGGTAAATATAAGTTGAA
>CAYJFG010000118.1:3861-4661 GCA_964369305.1 uncultured Eubacteriales bacterium | reverse complement strand
CTAAGTATAATGTTACTGTAGAGATTGACGTATTCTAAATAATGTCTTTTATATTAAAATTTTTAATATATATTTATAAAAAACACTTTAAAAATGATTGAAAATGGTGTAAAATATATATTAAGAAGATTAAAACTAATATAAAAGGGTGGTTTAGTAATATGGCAAAATTATTTACCGTTTCACTTGAAAGTATGATAAACGAGCTTTCGCTAACAGTTTTTTATACTCCACAAGATACAGAACAATTATTTGTAAAATCAAGAGATATAAACAGACCAGGACTTGCACTTGCAGGATATTTGGAGTTTTTAGACAATAACAGAATTATCATTTTAGGTAATACAGAAATATCTTATGTTGATACTTTGGAAAAAGAAAAATTAGAAAGCGTACTTAGTGCAATTATTGAAAAAAAACCTCCTGTAATTATCTTAACAAGAGGAAATCAACCAAACGAAGAATTAGAAACAATTTGCAAAGAGTATAAAGTGCCTATACTATTAAGCACTGACGATACATCAGAGTTTACAGCATCTTTAATATCTTTTTTAAATGTAGAATTAGCACCACGAGTTACAAGACATGGTGTGCTAGTTGAAGTTTACGGTGAGGGTCTGCTTTTAACAGGTGATAGCGGAGTTGGTAAAAGCGAAACAGCTATTGAGCTTATAAAAAGAGGACATAGACTAATAGCCGATGATGCAGTAGAAATTAGACGTGTTTCTAAAAAGTCACTTGTTGGTACTTCACCTGAAAATATAAGGCACTTTATAGAGCTTCGTGGTATAGGTTTATTT
>CAYJFG010000118.1:0-3851 GCA_964369305.1 uncultured Eubacteriales bacterium | reverse complement strand
AATAAATGCCAGAAGAATTTTTGGTATGGGTGCTGTTAAACTTACAGAAAAAATAGATATGGTTATAAATATGGAACTTTGGGATAGCTCAAAAGTTTATGATAGAATGGGTATGGAAAACGAATACACCGACATTTTAGGTATAAAAGTACCAATACTTACAATACCTGTAAAACCTGGTAGAAACTTAGCGATTATTATTGAGGTTGCTGCTATGAATAGTAGACAAAAGAAAATGGGTTACAATGCAGCTCAGGAGCTACTTGCAAGCCTTGGTATGGAAGTTTCAACAGATGATGAAAAAGGAAAAAGTAAGATAGATTGGCTATAAAAAGAGGAAAGAAGAAATGAAAATAATAGCAGATACTCATATGCATACTATAGCATCAACTCATGCTTATTCAACAGTTCAGGAAATGGTGAAAGCAGCTAGTGAAATAGGTTTGTATGCAGTAGCAATTACAGATCATGGCAAAAATATGCCAGGCTCACCAGGTCCATGGTATTTTGAAGCTTTAGGAGCTATACCAAATGAGCTTTATGGAGTTCGAGTTTTAAAAGGAATTGAAGCAAATGTTGAAGACTATAACGGCACTCTTGACGTGCCACATCATTTACAAAGAAGTCTTGATTGGATAGTAGCGTCAATTCATGGTGAAACCTTAAGGGAAAATACATATCCAACTGTAGAAAAATGCACAAAGCTATGGTTAAATGTTTGTAAAAATCCTTATGTAAATGTAATTGGACATAGTGGAAGCGAAGAGTTTAAGTATGATTATGAAAAAGTTATACCTGAATTTGGAAAAAATGGAAAACTTGTAGAAATAAATAACAATACGTTTTTTGCAAGGAAAGACTCTGTATCTAACTGTACACAAATAGCAAAAATATGTAAAAAACATAATGTAAGTATTATAATCAATTCGGACGCACATTTCTCGTCGTCGGTTGGTAAAGCAGATAATGTAATTGAAATGTTAAAAGAAATTGACTTTCCTAAGCATTTAGTAGTAAATGCAGATATAGACAGATTTAAGGCTTACCTTAAAAAGTATGTATATATATAATTTGCGGAGGGATTTATGGTAGACGATAAAGACATAATAAAAAAAGCATTAGAAAATAATTGTGATGTCTTTGAGTATGAACTCATGAAAAAGCGTACAACGTTTAGAATTGGTGGTAAAGTAAGAGCTTTTATAGTAGTAAAAAGTGAAATTGCACTTATAGAAATTATTAAAATTTGTAATGAAAAAGTGTATCCATATTTCATAATAGGTAAAGGTTCTAACTTGCTAGTAAATGATAATGACCACGAATTAATAGTTTTAAAATTGAGTGGAGATTTTGAAAAAATTAATTTAATTGATGAAAAAACAATTAGTTGTGGTGCAGGGGTAGACCTTTCAAAATTATGCACGTTTGCACTTGAAAACTCTTTAAGTGGACTAGAATTTGCGTGGGGAATACCTGGAAGTGTAGGCGGTGCAGTATACATGAATGCAGGTGCTTATGGTGGAGAAATGAGTGATATTCTACATAAAAGCTTTCATTTAAATAAAAAACTCGAAAAAGAATATTATGATAAAGAAAATATGCAACTATCTTATAGACATAGTGCATATTGCGAAAATAGTTTTGTTATTACGCAAGCTATATTAAAACTACAAAAAGGAAATAAAGAAGAAATAAAAAGCAAAATGGACGATTTTATTAAGAGAAGAAAAGACAAGCAACCTCTTAATTACCCAAGTGCTGGTAGTGTTTTTAAAAGGCCAGCTGGCAATTTTGCAGGAACTCTAGTTGAAAAATCAGGCTTAAAAGGCTATAGTATTGGCGGTGCTACTGTAAGTGAAAAACACGCAGGTTTTATAGTTAATAAAGATAATGCTACATTCAACGATGTTGAAAGCTTAATTAATCATATAAAAAATGTAGTTGAAGAAAAGCACGGAATAAAACTAGAAAGCGAAATTAAATTTATTTAGGAGATGCGTATTATGGAATTTGTGATTATAACAGGTTTATCAGGTGCAGGCAAATCAATAGCACTTCATGCATTAGAGGATAGTAGCTATTTTTGTATTGATAATTTGCCACCAATGCTTATAGAAACATTTTTCGATATATGTAATAAATCAACAGAAGAAAGAATGAAAAAAATTGCTATAGTTACAAATATAGTAAATGATAATGATTTAGATACATTTATGGAAGTTGTAGAAAAATTATCAGTTGAAAAAAAAGAACATAAAATTATATTTTTAGAAGCCTCTGTTAAAGTGCTTGTAAATAGATATAAGCAGACAAGAAGAAAACATCCGCTAACTCAAGATGAAAAAGGGTTTTCAATAGATGTTGTAAACGAAGAAAAAAAGCTACTTAAAAAAGTAAAAGAAGTGTCAGATTATGTAGTAGATACTTCAAGTTTTGTACCACAACAACTTAAAGAAAAAATGGTAGGAATATTTTGTAAAGATGAAGACACAACTTTAAATATTACTTGTATGTCTTTTGGTTTTAAATACGGTGTGCCTACTGAAGCCGATTTAGTGTTTGACGTAAGATGCTTGCCAAACCCATTTTATATTGAAGATTTAAAGTATAAAACAGGTATGAATAAAGAAGTAAGAGATTATGTTTTAAAATGGGACGAAACACAAGGGCTTATCAAAAAGATGATAGAGTATATCGACTATTCTCTACCTTTATATGAAAAAGAGGGTAAAAGTTATTTAGTTATAGCTATTGGTTGCACTGGTGGAAAACATAGGAGCGTAACTATTGCAAGACATATATATAATTATCTTGCAGAGAAAAACATACGTTCAAATATAGAACATAAAGATATAAGGAAAGCATAAGAAGGGGTATAAAAAATGTCCTTTGCGTTTGAAACAAAAAAAGAATTATGTAAAATTGAGTTAAAATCATTAAATGAGATGAAAGCAGAAGCTTATGGGTTTCTGCTTTTTGCGAAAAAATTTAACGAAAATGAGATAACTTTAAAAACAGAAAATATATATGTCGCAAATAGATTTATTGAATTACTTTTAGAAGTTTGGCAAGTTATTTGTCAAAAAGAAACTGCACTTACAGGAAAAAGAAACAGTACAAACTCTTATACTGTTAAAGTGATTATGGGGCAAGAATGTAAAAAAATATATGAAGATTTAGGGCATAGTAAGCAAGATATATCGCTAAAAATTAATCGTGCGTTTGTAAGTGACGAAAACGAAGTTATAGCTTTTTTAAGAGGAGCTTTTTTGTCAAGTGCAACAGTTACTGACCCTATTAAAAATTACCATTTAGAATTTTTAGTATATTATCAAAATTTGTGCAATAGCCTATGTAAGCTTTTTTCAGAAAGTATGCAAAATGAAAAAGAGTTAAAAGTAGCCTCAAGAAATGGAACTTTTAAAGCGTATTTAAAGGATAGCACAGAAATTGCAAAATTTTTAAAGTTATTAGGTGCTAATAATGCAGGAGTAGAAGTTTTGGAGCAAAAAAACTTAAAACATATTAGAAATTACGTAAATAGAACAACAAATTACGAAATGGCTAATATAGAAAAAACAGTAAAAGCTGGAATACTTCAAGTAAATGCTATTGAAAAAATAATAAATACAAACGGCATAAACTCGTTACCTGAGCAACTTCGAGAAATTGCTTTGATAAGAAAAGATAATCCAGAAGCTACTCTAAAAGATATAGGGGAAATGTTAAACCCACCTATAAGTAAAAGTGGAGTTAATCATAGGATTAAAAAAATTATGGAAATAGCAGAGAATATAAGTGAATAGTGAAAAGTGAATAGTGAAAAGTGAATAGTGAAAAGTGAATAGTGA
>CAYJFG010000117.1:0-4663 GCA_964369305.1 uncultured Eubacteriales bacterium | reverse complement strand
AATATTTGTTTTTCTGACTGTAGAATGATTACATTTGACGCAAAAAAAATATTTAATGTTAATGTAGAAGCTTGCTTGTTTGTTGTAGATTTAAAAAAGACAAACAAAATTATAGAACAATGTCAAGTTTTTGATTTTGAAAACCCAAAGGCACAAGTATCAGCGTTTGGATATAATCAAAATAAATTTTTTTCATCAATAAATGAACAATTGATTGATATAGATGGAAATTGTAGTTTTCAATGGCGTCAAGGAGTAAAACATGATTGTTCAAAAGTGATGGAGATAATAGAAAGTGACAAAGGTTATATAAATGGGTTTAAAAATTTAATCGATATAGAAGACGATATAGTTTTTCCGCTGATAAAGAGTAGTCATATAAAAACGCCGATTATTGTTGATTTTAAAAAGAGAGTAATAGTTACGCAAAAAAAGATTAAGCAAGATACCTCTTTTATTAAAGATATAGCACCAAAAACTTGGAATTACCTCAATGAAAATATAGAGTATTTTAATAAAAGGAAAAGTAAAATATATAATAATACACCTAAATTTAGTATGTTTGGTGTGGGTGAGTACTCTTATTGCAAATACAAAGTTGCAATTTCTGGATTTTATAAAAAACCTTTATTTTCGCTAATATGTTCTCAAAAGCCTTCCATGTTAGATGACACTTGTTATTTTTTGGGGTTTGAAAAATATAATCATGCGTATACATCAATGTTAATGCTTAATAGTGATGTAGTTCAAAAGTTTTTGCTAAGCGTAGCTTTTATTAATTCCAAAAGACCTTTTACAAAAAATGTATTACAAAGAATAGATTTTAAAAAAATTTTTTTAGTACTTTCAATTGAAGATTTAATAAAGACAGAAAATAATCTTAAATTACCAAAATTAATAACAGAAAAATTATATTTAGAATTTCAAAATTTTGTTGAAAATAAAGAATAAAATAGAGCTTTTTGGTTAAAATCCAAAAGGCTCTAAATTTTTATCAATATTAATTTTTATAAACATATCTTCATGGGTTACTGGGTGAATAAATGAAACGTCGACACAGTATAAACTTTGAGTTTTAACAATATCCATTTTCCCACCATACATATCATCACCAGCTAGTGGGTGACCGATATGTGACATATGCACCCTTATTTGGTGAGTACGTCCAGTTTCAAGCTCCATTTTAACAAGTGTATGACCATTATTATACTTAATTGGTGTGTAATGAGTAACCGCTGACTGTCCGCTACTGCTTACAATTCTTTTTATTGAGCGACCCTCTTCCCTATCAATTTTTGCATTAACTGTACCTTTTCCCACAACTTCGCCTTCGCAAACGGCAAGGTATGTTTTTTTTATATTTTTAGCAAGCTGATACGCTGTAAAGCTATTTTTTGTTATAACTACAAGTCCTTTTGTGTCTTTGTCAAGCCTGTTAATTGCCCTTATTTTATATGTTTCGTTTTTTTGCTCCATATAAAAACTTACTGCATTTGCTAAAGTATCTTCTGTATGACCGCAAGATGTTGGGTGAACAGGCATATTTTCAGGCTTATTTACAATTAATAAGTGTTCGTCTTCGTATACAATATCAATAGGCATATCTATTGGCTTAACGTCGCTTTTGTCAAGTGGGAGAGTAAGCTTTATTATATCGCCTTTGTTTACATGTCTAGTTACAATTGTATGTATATCGTTTACAGTTATCGCACCGTGTTCTTTTTTTAAATCTATTAATAGTTGAGCCGAAATTTGACAATATTTCCTTAAAAAATTTCTTAATAACCAATTGTCGTATTCGTCTAAAACTTTAAATTCTAAAATACTTCTTTTATACATTGTATTTACCTCAATAAAAAGTGAATAATGAAAAGTGAAAAGTGAAGAGTGAATAGTGAAAAGTGAATGTGAAAAGTGAAAAGTGAATAGTGAAGAGTGAAAAGTGAATAGTGAAAAGTGAAGAGTGAATAGTGAAGAGTGAAAAGTGAAGAGTGAAGAGTGAAAAGTGAATAGTGAAAAGTGAAGAGTGAATGTGAAAATCCTTACGGATTTTTTTATTTATAAAGGGCGTTTATTCTTATAGTATCTGCTTCTGTCTTTTAATTGCGAATTACGAATTGAATATTACACATTATTCATTAAATTAAAAAATTAAAAATAAGAAAAATTGATAAAGCTATTTGCAAAATAAAGATAATAGGTATACCTATCATAAATTTTTTATGCTTAGTTTTATGTCTTATAATTTTCATAGTGATATACATACTTACACTTCCGCCCAAAATAGAAAAGAGGATAAGTCTTTTTTCGCTTACTCTATAATGTTTTTTTATGGCGTTTCGTTTATCCACAATTGTTAAAAAGATAGAAATTATATTTATAACTATAAAATAAATTAAAAAAAATTCTTTCATGCTTGTTTTTCCTTTAAATAGTAATATTTGTACTCTTGTTTTTCGTATATTTTTATAAGGGGGAATTAAAATGAAAATAATTTTAAAACGCTACGTACCTTTTTTGATAGCTTTATCGCTTTTAATATGTGTAACGATTACGTTAAGCATTACAGGATACACAACACCAATTATACCAAATAATAATGGGTTTGTCAGCACATCTGAAAAAAACTTTAAGCCAACATATGGCGAATATTATAATATTGATGACGAAATGATGGCAATATGGGTTCCTTATATGTCTTTAGATGTTGGAGGTGATTACAGCGAAGAGGAATTTAAGAAAAATTTTGAAGAGATAATCAAAAATTCAAAGCAGTATAAAATAAACACGCTGATAGTTCATATAAGACCGTTTAGCGATAGTTTTTATCCGTCCGACTACTTCCCTACCTCGCATATTTTAACAGGCACACAAGGGAAAATTACGCAGTTTGATGCGTTAAAATATATGATAGACGAATGTCACAAAGCAAATATGGAGTTCCATGCATGGATAAACCCATTAAGGATACAAGTAAACGATACACCAAAGACACTTAGTAAGCAAAGCCCTTACACGATATGGACAAATGACGATATCACAAAAAACGACGACTACATTATGAAAAATGGAAATGATTTATACTTAAACCCTGCATATGAAGAAGTTCGTAAATACATAATAGATGCAGTTAAAGAGATTGTGTTAAATTATGCAGTTGATGCAATCCACTTTGACGACTATTTTTACCCTACAACAAGTGGAGATATTGACGAAAAAGCGTATAATGAATATAAAAATAGCGTCACTGACGGTTACAACGCAATGACGCAAAAGCAATGGCGTACTGAAAATATAAACAGCCTTATAAGCGGAGTTTACACAGCAATTCATCAAATTACAAATGAAGTTGAGTTTGGTATATCTCCTCAATGCAACATTCAAAACGATATTGCAATGGGTGCTGATGTTTACAGTTGGGGTAGTGTAAATGGTTATGTAGACTACTTATGCCCTCAAACTTATGTAAATTTTGAACATACTGTTTTACCTTTTGACCAGTCTGTAGACGAATGGGTAGACCTTGTTACAAATAAAAACGTAAAGCTTTATTTAGGTTTAGCACTTTATAAAGCAGGAAGCGATGACGATTTAGGCACGTGGGAAAATTATGATGATATTTTGAAAAAACAAATAGAATATGGCAGAGAAAAAGGCGTTGACGGTTTTATGATTTACTCATATGATTATTTAAATATAGCTCAAACTCAAAAAGAGGTTAATAATGCAATGTCAATTATATGATTTAACGATTAAAATATTAAAAAATTTATTTTACACACTTTTGCGTGCTTTTTGAACATGATTTTACACATTTTCACGTGTTTTGAGATGTAATTTTACGATTTATTTAAAAATCTAGATTATAAAATTTATATTTTAACTGCAAAAAATATTTCTTCTACTTTTTCTACAGTGTTTTTACCAAAGCTTATTTCTGTAATCAATTTAGTAAACTCTTCTACATCATCTATAGGTATACAAAGAGTTAATGTAATATTTTCTGCATAGTTGCTATCTTCAATTTCTAAATTTCTTTTTGAAAACTCGTGCAGTATTTTACCTATAGTGTTGTAATCTGTGTAAACTTTCAATCTAACGCCTACACACATTTTTATTTTCTGAGCTTTATCAAGTGCAATTTTTGCAGTATGTCCATATGCACGCACAAGTCCCCCACCGCCTAAAAGCACACCTCCAAAATATCTTGTAACTACAACTGCCACATCTGTAACATCATTTTTTTGTAACACTTGTAAAACTGGTATACCAGCAGTTCCTTGTGGTTCGCCGTCGTCGTTATAACGTATAACATTTTCGTCTTTAATTATATATGCATATACATTATGTGTTGCGTCTTTATGTTTAGCTTTAATTTCGTTTATAAAATTTAAGGCATCTTTTTCAGTTGAAACTGGTTTAATGTAGCCGATAAATTTTGAGCGTTTCTCTATAAATTCATCTTGTGCATAATTCTTTACTGTTATATAAGGTGTTACCATTTGAGTTACCTCTCGTATAAAAAATTCTATCAACTCCTAGTACTGTGTCAAGTTTTAGATGACACAGTATAGTAGGGGCGGATTTCCATATCAATGCCACAAACTTAAGGTTTTTGGTGTTATTTAACGCACATAATATAAGTTTTTGTTGTAGGGGCGGT
>CAYJFG010000116.1:0-4782 GCA_964369305.1 uncultured Eubacteriales bacterium | reverse complement strand
AAATATCTGTAGATGTTACAAATCCGTTTCCATCAATGTCGCCATAGTTTCTATCTTGAATTAACTGGGCATTAAAACCATTTTCTTTTGCATAGTCAACCGCAACACTTTGAGCATCTCTAGTATTAATTGTAAAGCCCTCTACTTTTTCAGTGCCAACATAGCCAAAAGCTTTAGTGCCAATGCTTGTTACGCTTGTAGGTATTTCAATTTCTGTTAATTGTGGACAATCTAAAAATGCATTATTAGCTATAGTAGTTAATGTAGATGGCAATGTAACTTCAGTCAAGCTTGGACAATCAATAAATGTTTTTTGCTCAATTTGAGTTGCACCGTCTTTATATGTAACGCTTTGTAACGCTTCACAACCTCTAAAAGCGAACATTTTAAGTTCTATAATACCACTGCCGATTGTAACATCTTTTAAACTTTTTGAATATTCAAAAGCATAATAGTCTACATACTCAACTGAGTCTGGTATTGTTAAAGTTTCTATACCGCTTTTAAAGAAAGCTCTTTCTTCAATAACTTGTATTGACTCAGGCATAACAACTTCCTTAAAAGTAGAATCTCTAAACGCATAACGTTCAATTCTAATAACGTCTGCTTTAGATAAAGTTGCTGGTATTTCTACAACGTCTACAGTTACTGGTTCCTCTCCTTCTTCTACAGCAATCTCAAATCCGTCGTATCTGCAAGTTTGGAATTTATTATCTAAATAAGTAAATTTGTGGCCGTCATCTGTCTGCCACCATGTGCCATACTCTGGATATTCTCCTGAGGCTGTTATCGCATTTGCTGAAAAGCTAAACATAGATGCAGACAACATCATTGTCGCACATAAAGCTATTGAAATAATTTTTTTAACCATTTTTATTACTCCTTTTATTTTTTTTATTTATTAAATAATAACACTATTTATGCATTTTTACAAGCTATTTTCAAAATATTAAAAATTTGTTATCAAAAAATTAAATTTTTACTACTTTAAAGTATTAACTCAATAGCAGAACTCGAAAATAATACTTTTAAATCGTTACTTGTAAGCCCCTGTTCTCCTTGACTTTCAAGCATATTATGCTCTTTAAATGTATTAACTGCAATTTGTGTTAATTGACCATAATATCCTGTTATTTCAATATCGTTCCAATACCCTAAATCCTTAAGTCTTTTTTGAATAGCCGATACCATATCTGAGCTATCACCTTCTTTAACAACATCATCTTCTTTTATTTCAATATTATAATCTTTTGCCACATCACCGTCAGGTTTAGGCAGTTTTGGAGTAGTCATTTTTTCGTAAACAATGCTATTTATTTGGTGTATAGCCTCTACCGACGTGTACCCTTGCCTTGTTAAATAACTTTGTGGTATTTCTATTATATCGCCATTTTTAACTGCATCTAAAGTTTTATACCTTACATCGTTTTCAATTTCCTCTTTTACTTCTTTTGGGCATAAAATATACATTGGATTAGCGTCCAATAGCTCTGAATATGTTATTACCTCGTTTTCTAGTTCTGATGCAACGTTTGAAACTAACGCACTTTTTAAAATTGTATCTCCGTATGTATCACTAGTTACAGTTTTACCGTCTATATTATAAAGATAACATACTGTTGGCAATTCTCCATTTTCAAAAACGCTTAGTTGCATATACCTAATATCGTTTGATAATTTAGTTATTGCATCTGTTCCTTTTATTGCACCTGTGATATTTCCAGACATAATACGGCCTATATTTTGATAAAGTGCCACTATTTCCTCTTGCTTATTTGGATTTACAATTCTAAGCACATCAATATTATTTTTTCTAAGTTCGTCGTATATTTCTTGATTTAAACTATCGCTTGCAAAAACTAAGTCCGCATTTAAGCCGATAATATCTTCAGCATCTATGTTTTCCCCTAAGCTCTTAACGCCGTTTAATTCGCCTTGAGTACAACTGCTACTTTTGGCAACAATTTTATCTATATACCCACTAGCAATAATTATATCTGCTAAATTATCATCTAAAACTACAATTTTTTGCGGTTGCTCATCAATTACAGTATTAACAAACTCTACTGGATAATCACTTATTTCCTCATTATTATTAAAAACATTACACCCTATAAACATTAAAATTCCAACGCCTACTAAAATTACAATTAATAGTTTTGTTTTCATTTATTTTACCTTTCCTTATTTCTTTATAGCTTTTTACGCTAAAAAGATTAACCGCTATATTTAATGCTATTTATAAATTGTTTTGCTCTTCTAGGCGAACGCCCACCTTTTGAAAGTGCAAACCTTTCCGCTTTTATTTTTAGTTCTTCTGCATTTAATTTTACACCATTTTGACAAGCTAACTCTAAAACTATATTTAAGTAAGTTTCTTTACTCGGAACTGAAAAATTAACAGTAAGCCCAAATCTATCTGCAAGAGATAAACTTTCTTGCATTGTGTCGTTTCTGTGGATATCGTCACCTGCTCTATCCGAGAAGTTTTCTTTTACTAAATGTCTTCTATTAGATGTGGCATATATAAGCACGTTTTTAGGTTTTGACACTAGCGAACCCTCAAGAATAGCCTTAAGTGCCACGTATATATCGTCTTGTTTTTGAAAAGATAAATCATCAATAAAAATAATAAATTTCATTTTTAAGTCTGCAATTTCTGCTATTATATTTGAAAAATTTATAATTTCATTTTTAGGAACTTCAATAACCCTTAATCCTTTATTGTAATATTCATTTAAAATCGCCTTAACTGTAGACGACTTACCAGTTCCCTTATCACCATAAAGCAAGCAATTATTTGCAGTTTCACCATTTAAAAATGCATAAGTATTTTCAAGAACAATATTTCTTTCGTACTCATATTCTTTTAAATCACATAGTTTTATTTCGTCTGTATTTATAACAGGAGTGATAACACTATCTTTAACTATAAACGCCTTATAATTTGCAAACATTTTGTATCCATAAACATTGTGAAAGTCGATAACATATTCTATGTTTATATTAGAGGTGCTGTATTCTTCATTCCCCCATAAAGGTAACATATCTACAATTAAATTAAGCTTTTCACTATCGATATAATTTTCAATAATATAATCTGGTGTGATATTTGCTAAAAATATTAAGTTTTCAAAATCATTTTCCACCGCATACAATACATGACTGTTAATAGCAGATTGCTCACCTTTAGCCACACTTTTACTAAAGTAGTTGTCGTCTTCAAGTATAAGTTTTAAAATATAGCTTGAAAAATCGTGAGAGTAACCTTTGTTGCATAGCGAAAAGAAAAATTCACCCCATGCATCAAAAAACAGTTCAATATCACTTTTAGTTGAATTTAAAAGCTTTATAAAACATTTAACAGTATCGTCATTTAAGATATTTCTATAAATACTTATCGACCTAATACTAATCAATTTTTTTTCAAAATCGTTCATGTTGCCACCTATTATTTATTAATCATTTCTTTAATTTGAGGAATAGCTTTAAAATTTTCTCCTACTATATAGAAATTTAGATATTCAATATCAATTGCAAAACCTGACAATTTGTATCTATTAACTTCCTCTACCATTTCGTCAAACTCTAACTTTTTAATAAAAGATTTATCATTTTGTTTAACCATTGCTTTAAACCTTTTTGAGTTTTCTGCCATTTCTTTTGAAGAATATAAAATCAAAATAGGAACTTGACTGTGGCGTGGGTCAATATTAACGCCTACAAATTCTTTTTCGTCTTTTATACCAACGAGCATATAAAAAGATGTGTTTACTATATGTTTAAGCATATTAAATTCAAACTTTTTAGCATCTGGTGAGATTAACCTTTCTTGATAAAAATATAAAATACTTTTGCGAAGTTCTACATTTTCGTCGCTACTAACATCTTTAACTATTTGTTTTAAAATATCCCTTTCGATATCTATCGCTCTGTCGTGTCTGTAAAAACATTTAACGTAATTAGCACCTAAAGTTACAGACGATTTTAAAGCTCTTGTTAAAGCTTTTTTATCAGCAATTTTTTTCATGTCTATGTTATTGTTTTTTTCAAGTATTGCTTTTTGAGTGTCCTCTTTAGCCTCTTGCGAAATAATAAAAACCTTATCATCAGCCATATATATGTTGTTGCTGTGCTTGCCTGTTAATAAATAAAGTTCGCTTAATAAAAACTTTTTTAAAAAAGCTTTTTTAGCCATGATTTCAGTTTCTAATATTCGATTAATAAAAAAGTCTGCTTCGGCATTATCTTCAATTTCTCCGCTAATCTCTTTTTCAATTATCTCTTCAATATTTTTTTGACTTAAGTATATAATCTTATGTAACTCTGACATAGACATATCTTTTAGTTGTTTTCTTTTTTCATTATCTAAATTATTTAATTTTTTGTACATCTCAAGTATTTTTGCTTCTTTAGACTCTTTATTGTTGCCCATAATTGTGTATCTCCTCTTAAGAATTTTTTAGCATTTTTAAAAAAATAATGCAACTTTAATAGTGTGTATATATAAATTCATTATACCACATATTTTTAAATTTGTCAGTCATCTTTTGTAAAAAATTTAAAATTTACAATTTTTACACGTACAGTGAAGAGTGAATAGTGAACAGTGAATAGTGAAGAGTGAACTGTGAATAGTGAAGAGTGAATAGTGAAGAGTGAAAAGTGAACAGTGAAGAGTGAATAGTGAAAAGTGAATAGTGAAGAGTGAAAAGTGAAGAGTGAATAGTGAATAGTTAATGTGAAAATCCTTACGGATTTTTTTATTTATAAAGGGCGTTT
>CAYJFG010000115.1:0-5016 GCA_964369305.1 uncultured Eubacteriales bacterium | reverse complement strand
TGCGTATATGCTCACGGGCGGCCAATGACCGCCCCTACAAATAAATTGTGCCTCGTTTAAATCTTCACGTTTATTATTAATTATGAAATTAAAATTAAAAAACAACAAATATCTACTCTAAAACCTTAAGTTCGTGACATTGGAGTAGAACCACAAGCCCCACATCTGCACGTTTTAATGTAAAGTTTTGATTACTAAGATATCTTAAGGGTTGATAGTGAAAAAATTATATTATTTTCTTTTTAAATTTTCGTCTAATACATTATAAATTTGGTCGTAATAATGTTGCAAGTAATTACTGTCGAATTTATGATTATTTATATTCATAAGTTTTTCTACAAGTGAAAAGTCGATTTCTTCATTTGGATTATAAAAATATACGGTAGGCAAATCCTTAAGATATAAATTATAAACGCCTGACACTTTTTTACTTACATTATCAAATGCAATGCATGGTGTTCCAGTAATTAAGCCGAAAAGCATTCCATGGAGCCTATCAGTTACAAGAAGTTTATGTTGTTTAAAAACTTTTAGCAAATCTATAACATATGGCTCCCTTGTGTCTTCATCAAGATGATTTTTAATTACCGTGTTTGTATATGTTACATCATAATTATTTTTAACAATATAACTTTCTAACTCTTTTAGGTTTTTATTTTCTATTTTTTCTCTATCTGTTCTTAAACAGAATAAAACTCCCTTACGCTCAACTTCTTCTAAGTCAACTTTTAACATAGCTACTAAGTCTGGAGCGATATAAGACCTGTTTTTATCAAACTTTAAAGTGTTGATTACAAAGTCGTAAGTTTTCTGATCTCTTAAAAATAGATGTAACTTATCCATAGAATGGATAAGTGTTTTAAATTCTTCTGTTAGCTTTTTGCCGTAATTAGTATCATTAAAATATATTACATGAGGTAAAAGTATAACTAAATTGTTTTTACCTATAGTTAATGCTTTAACTACGCTTTCATGTTCAACTTCCCAAAGTGTACCTATAAATCCACCGTCATATATAATTAAAACGTCGTCATCTCTTAATACGTCCTTAATAACGTCGTGCATTAAATTACATTCCTCTGTTGCAAGTTCAATAACCATGTAATTTTTATCGTATTTTTTAAGTAATTGTCTTTGTGCCATTCCAATAGCTTGGTCGCCTAAATTTCCGTGTTCAGGTTTGTTGAAAATAAAAATCCTTGCTTTGTTTTCAGCGTTTGCAATATCTATTTTTTTCATAAATTTTTCAATATATTTTTTTCTTTTAAAATAATTGATTAATAGTACGGTTTTTGTCAATTTGTACATAGTTCTTATTACTGGCATTGTGTTACCTCTTCCTTAAACTTTCTAGAAATAAAAATTGATTATATGCGTTTCTTAAATGTATAATAGCATACTTAAGAAAAAAACACAAGATTTTATCATTAAAAACTAATAATTTTTGTCATAAAAATAAGAACCACAACAAAACAAAGTTTAGTCATGGTTCTTATTAAGCTTATTTATAATAAATTATAGTTCAGCAAAATATTTAATTGTTCTTACCATTTGGCTTGTGTAGCTGTTTTCGTTATCATACCATGAAACAACTTGTACTTGAGTTGTGCCGTTGTCAAGTTGTGTAGCCATTGTTTGAGTTGAGTCAAATAATGAACCGTATGTGATACCGATAATGTCGCTTGATACTAATTCTTCTTCAGTATAACCGAAAGAATCATTAGCAGCAGCTTTCATTGCAGCGTTAATGTCAGCAACTGTTACTAAACCGTCAACAACAGCTGTTAAGATTGTTGTTGAACCTGTTGGTGTAGGTACACGTTGAGCTGAACCGATTAATTTGCCGTTTAAAGCAGGGATAACTAGACCGATAGCTTTAGCAGCACCAGTTGAGTTAGGAACGATTGAGCAAGCAGCAGCACGAGCTCTTCTTAAGTCGCCTTTTGGATGAGGGCCGTCAAGAGTCATTTGGTCGCCAGTGTAAGCATGGATTGTAGCCATGATACCACTTTTGATTTCTGCTAGTTTGTTTAAAGCGTCAGCCATTGGAGCTAGGCAGTTAGTTGTGCAAGAAGCAGCTGAGATGATTGTATCTTCTTTTGTTAGAATTTCTTCGTTTGTGCCAAATACAACTGTTGGTAAATCGTTACCTGCTGGTGCAGAAATAACAACTTTTTTAGCACCTGCTGTAATGTGAGCTGATGCAGAACTTTTTGAGCAGAAGAAACCTGTGCATTCTAAAACAACGTCAACGTCTAATTCGCCCCATGGAAGATCTTTAGGATCTCTTTGAGCGTAAATTTTAATTTCTTTACCGTCAACTACGATAGAATCTTCTTTAGCTTCAACTTTATCTGCTAAAGCGTATCTACCTTGAGCTGAATCGTATTTTAATAGGTGTGCAAGCATTTTTGGGTTTGTTAAGTCGTTGATAGCAACAACGTCGTAACCCTCTGCACCGAACATTTGTCTGAACGCTAAACGTCCAATACGGCCAAAACCGTTAATAGCAACTTTTACTGACATAAAAAGTACCTCCTGAAAAATTTCTTTTTTTATACTATAAAAACCATAGTACCTATATTTTAATGCATTTAAAGGAAGAATACAAGACCTTGACAAGAATTTAACAAAATTTTTTCATTATTTTACATATTTGATAAGATTTTCTACTTGTCTTTTTGTATTTTTCATTATATTATTAGAAAATTTAAAATTTTTATTCAAAATAATAGTCAAAAGTGAAGAATAAAAAGTGAAAAGTGAATAGTGAAGAGTGAAAAGTGAATGTGAAAATCCTTACGGATTTTTTTATTTGTAAAGGGCGTTTTTTCTCTGCTGACTGAATACTGCTAGCTGACATCATTTTATCTTTTTTCTTAAGTTCGTGACATTGGAGTAGAACCACAAGCCTCACATCTGCACGTTTTAATGTAAAGTTTTAATTGACACAAAATAGTAGGGGCGGTCAATGACCGCCCGAAAATAATTAGAACTATAAATTCATCCATATTAACGTTTTTTTATATTTTGCGTATATGCTCACGGGCGGCCAATGACCGCCCCTACAAATAAATTGTGCCTCGCTTGAATTTTAATGTTATTATATTATTAATTATAAATTTTAAAATATTAAATAACTTTTCTTAAAACCTTAAGTTCGTGACATTGCAAGATAGGGTTGACTCTGCATTTTTCACTATAAAATGTGTGGTAAAAAATAGAACAAATACAAGTTTTCAAAAAAGGCAAAAACAGATACCATAAATATCAGACGCCCTTTATAAATAAAAAATCCGTAAGGATTTTCACGTTCACTATTTAAAAGTTACGAATTAAACAGCGTCCACAGTTTCATTATTTGCAAGGTTTGGAGTATTTTTTATAATATTATTTATATATGGCTCATATAAAACTGCATCTTTTTCGCCGTTTAATACTGCAATATAAATCTTATCTTCTGCGTGGTAATACTCTATAATGTCGCTTGATTTACCGTTATTATATAAAAACTCAACTTTTAAAACTGGACTACCACTTACAGAGTAGTCGTTTACGTTCTTATCTTCTCTGCTTACCAAAGTTAAATTATCTAAATAAGTTTGTAAATTTGCGGTATCTAGTTCTTGACCATTATATGAGCCGTTAAGTCTTATAGTTTCGTTGCCGTCATCGTCTACATTTAACGATTTTGTAGCCTCAAACTCGTAAGTTTTACCGTCTATAGTTACATTTACACCACTTAATTTTTCTAAATTAGGGTTTACGATATATTCGTACTTTAACTCTTCATAAGAAGTTGTAGCCCATGGCACACGGCTACTTGGAAGAAGATAAACAACGTTGTCTTTTTGTAAATAAACATTGCCGTTTTCGTCTTCTTTTGAGGCACTTAGAGTAACGCTTAAATCTTCAAATTCAGCTTTTGCAGTAGCTACTGGTGTAGATAGTCCAAACTCAGCTAATTCGTCATTAGTTGGGTTTACGGCTACTACTTCTTCGGCGTTTAGTCCTCTTATAGAACCCATAACGCTTGAACCTAAAATTGTGTTTACTGGTCTAATAGATGGTGAAGTCATTTTGTAGTATGCAGTAACTGTTTCATCGTCGTTTTCAACAATTACTACATTTTGACTAAAGTTTGTGCCTGACAAAGTTAATTTTACAGGCTCTGCAGTTTCGTCAGTTTCGGCTGATGGCACTACATATAATCCAATCATTTGCATAGGTGTATAAAATAATCCGTCAACACTTGTTAAATCTACTAGATAAACGCCTTTATCGTCGTTATGCATAATGTAAACGCCTGTTTGTCCTGGAGCTTCGTCGCCTACTATAATTTTATTTGTTGAGCCGTCAGCAAATGTGGCAGTTGCTACTATTCGTGGAGTGTCAAGCCCATACTCTGCTATGTCTTCGCCGTTAATATCTATGATTTTTGTTGTTGTCATGTTTGTAACGTCGTTTGCAAGAGCTGAAACGCTTGTTTCTTCTAATTCTTCGTTTTCATAACCTACAATTGTGTAAACGGTAGCGTTTACTCCGTCGTTTTGAGCTTTAATTTCAAAGTCGCCAAGTGGGTTTTCGACTTCTATTTTTTCAAGAGTTAAAGGTCCTTTGTCGCACAAAACTTCAACTCCTGCAAGAATAATATTTCCCTCACCGTCTTTTGAAGATGGTATGACATTGCCTTTTGAGTCAGTTGCGTACTGTTCACCATTTGCATCTGTTGGATATGTAGGCTCTGTATCGTCATCTTGAGGCGGTACTTGTGCTGGAATTAAAAGCAAAAAGCTAATTAAACCGCCAACTAAAGCTACGAGTGCTACTATTGCTACAATCCTTCTATTTTTTACACTTATTTTCATTTCCTTTTTTCCTCCTGTTTTATCCTTTTTAATAATCTTACATTAAATTCAATATTCAGTCAAGAAAATATAAGATAATACTATAAATTAACAAATAGTTAAAAGAAATGTAATATTTACAGTTTTAATTTATTCTAAATTATTAATT
>CAYJFG010000114.1:0-5062 GCA_964369305.1 uncultured Eubacteriales bacterium | reverse complement strand
CATTAAAAAAGTCGCTGTTTAACTGCACTTTTGGAGTTTTACAATCGGCTATATAGGTAACATTAATAAGGAGGATTTACATCTTGTCTAATAATATTTTTGAAACTTACGAATCGGAAGTACGCTCATACTGTAGGCACTTTACGTCAGTATTTAACACAGCTAAAGGTGCTATTTTTACTGATGAAAATAATAACGAATATATCGACTTTTGGTGCGGTGCTGGCAGTGTAAATTATGGTCATAATAACGATTATATTAAGTCTAAATTAGTAGACTATTTAAATTCAGACGGTATTATGCACGCACTAGATATGTATACAATCCCTAAAAGAGACTTTATCAAAACTTTACAAGAAAAAGTTTTAATACCTCGTGGGCTTAATTATAAAATACAATTCCCAGGTCCTACTGGAACTAATGCAAATGAGGCTGCTTTAAAGCTTGCTCGAAAAGTTAAAAATAGAAGTAATATTTTTGCTTTTATGGGTGCTTTTCATGGTATGACTTTAGGCTCGCTTGCTTTAACTACTGATAAATCTGCTCGAAAAGGTGCTGGCGTTAAATTAACTGACGTTACCCATATCCCTGCCCCTTATATGTTTAAAGATTTAGATGTAATAAACTATATGGAAACTTTAATTACTGACGACCATTCAGGTGTCGATAAGCCAGCAGCTGTTATTCTTGAAACTATTCAAGCTGAGGGCGGTATAAGAGTTTTTGAAGTTGACTTCTTAAAAAGATTGAAAGCATTTTGCGAAAAATACGACATTCTTATGATTGTAGACGATATACAAGTTGGTTGTGCTAGAGGCGGTGAGTTCTTCAGCTTCGAGCGTGCTGGTATTGAGCCTGATATTGTTACTCTTTCAAAATCTATCGGCGGATACGGTATGCCACTTGCTTTAACTTTAATAAAACCAGAGCTTGACATCTGGAAACCAGGCGAACATAACGGAACATTTAGAGGTAATCAACTATCATTTATTTCAGCTATTGCCGGTATTGAATATATGCTTGAAAATAACGTTGAAAATCAATGTAAAGAAAAGGGCTTAATTGTTAAAAACTTTATTGAAAAAGAGATTTTACCGCTTGATAGTCGCCTAAAATATAGAGGTATCGGCTTAATATGGGGTATTGAATTTGAAAATTTCAATGTTGATGGGCTTGGCAGTAAAATAATAGATAAATGTTTTGAAAAGAATTTAATTATAGAGGGTGCTGGTAGGAAAAATTCTGTAGTTAAGATTATGCCTCCACTTGTAATAGAAGATGAATTACTTTTAAAAGGTCTAAACATATTAAAAGATGTAATCAAAGAAAACATTTAACTAATTCGTAATTGTTCAAAATAGCCCAGATCGTACAAAGATAAAATAGCATTTACATTACGGAGATTTTTTTGCTTTAAGTAACATATAAACGAAAAAAACATTATCTTTGTACTATAAACGAACGTCACCACTCGACGTGCAAACGCACGACTTCGGGCAACCAAAAACACTGAAAATCAGTGTTTTTGCTCCGTTCGTTCATTCTGAACTATTTTCTGCACCCTAATCAATGTCTAACGCATTTTGATACAACCTCCTTTCTCTTGAAACTGATCACTATCTATTTTTTTAATTTAAATACAGGAGTTTAACAATGAATTTGAAACAAACTTTATCGATAATTGGCGGTGCAAGATTTTCAAAAATGAATAATGTAATAGGCGAAATACACCAAAAAACTGGCAAAAATAAAGTAGCGATGTTTTTTGATATGTTAAAATGCTCCTCTCTTTACGGAGCTGGATATTACGATTATCAAATTTTTGAATTTTACAATATGAATGCATCACAACGAAAAACTTACATGACACGCATGAAAAATAAAAAACTAATAATGCGTTTTAATAATCAAGAATTTAGTTATATATTTGATGAGAAAAATGTTTTTGATGAAAAATTCAAAAAATATTTAGGTAGAGAAATTTTAGACCTTAAAAATATTGATTTATCTACATTTGAAAACTTCATCAAAAACAAAAAAAGCTTTTTCGCTAAACCTTATATAGGCGAAAGTGGAAAAGGTATAGAAAAAATAAACGTTTTAGATTTTGAAAATATTAATACTCTTTACGATTATGTGACTGGTAAAGAAAAAAACTTCGGTTTAATCGAAGAAGAGATTATACAGCATAAAGACGTTTCAAAAATCTATCCTTGTTCTTTAAACTGCTTTAGGATAGTTACTCTTGTACATAATAATACACCACACATACTGTATGCGGTGTTTAAAATGGGTAATAACGGCCATTTTGTTGACAATTTGGAGAACGGTGGTATAGCGTGTAGCTTCGACCTTGAAAAAGGCGAAATAAACGGACAAGGTCACACTTCAGCACTTATAATGCATGATAAGCACCCATATACAAACGTTGCTTTTAAAGGCTATAAAATCCCTTATGTTAAAGAAATGCAAGACCTTGTAAAAGAGGCTGCTATGGTTGTAAGTGAAATTAAATATGTAGGTTGGGACGTTTGCATTACCGAAAATGGACCTGCTATTGTAGAGGGTAACGACTACCCAGCGTATGACTTCCCACAACTTCCAGATAGCGACAAACCACGAGTAGGACTACTTAAAAAAGTACAAGATATAGTCCCTGATTTTAAATAATAAAATTATTAATGGATATATGAGATTTTCCCATATATCCATTATTTTTATCTTAAATACTATTTATTATATTTGCTAAATATTTTTGAATTATCAGTATATCTGAAACGTTTAATTCTTCGCCGTCGACGTTTGCATTTTCAAGTTGTACATCATTGAGTGTTATTAGGCTTGCAAAATATTTTGATAAGTCTAGTGCATCTTTAACTGTTATTTCACCGTCTAAGTCAACGTCACCTAATATAATGATGTTTTCCATTAATTCAAAAGGAACACTTCTCTCACTAAAAAAGTCTATAACAAATTTATTATCTTTATGCACTTTGAAAATTAAATTATCACTACCTCCAACTATTAAATCATGCGACAATTGATTTAATGTACTAGGTATTGTTACCGATTTTAGATTGTCGCAACTTCCAAACGCATCATATTCCATATTTTCAACACCCTCTGGTATTTTCACACTAGTCAAATTATCCGCATTATAAAACGCCATTGACCCTATTACTTTAACACTATTAGGAACAACATAACTATTATCTGTTTTTCCCAACGGATAATTAAATATTACTGTTTTATCTTTATTAAATAGTACACCATCAAGTGCTGAAAAGTGCTGATTTTCGCTATGAACTTCAATATTTAACATACTGCTACAATCATACATAAATGAAATATAATACGTATCACTTATAACATTTTCGCTTATTTTCAATGTAACTAGATTATCGCAATTGTAAAACGAATTATATTCAAGGTTTATCACTGTGCTAGGTATTTCGTATACTGTATCACTTTTTGCTGGTGGATACTTTAGTAATGTGGTCTTATCTATATTAAATAACACACCTTCTATGCTTATAAAATTTATATTATCGTTTTGTACTGTAATGCTTTCTAACGCACTGCAATTTTCAAATACAGAATGTTCTATATTATCTATCCCACTTTCTATATTTATTGTTTTAAGATTTTTACAACCCTCAAACAATCCAAAACGCAATGTTTGAATGTTTTTTGAAAGTGTAACAGATTTTAAAGACTCACAATCTTTAAATGCTTTAAAGTCTATAAATTCCACACTGTCTGGTATTATAATTTCTTGGAGATTAACACATCCATAAAACGCCTCACTTTCTATTTTATTTACAGTGTTAGGTATATCAACTGTTCTTAAATATTTTGCACTTTCAAATGCTTCATCTTGTATTTTTGTTACACCGTTAGGTATTTCATAATGCTCCTGAGTGTTTGCTAAAGGATATTGTATTAATGTAGTTTTATCTATATTAAATAAAACACCATCTTCAACTACATAATTTACGTTGCCCTCTTCAACTACTATTTTTTCTAAATTAATACACGCATCAAAAGGATTTAGCTGAATATCTGTAACGCTTTTAGGGATAAAAATTTCCACTAAACTCAAACAATTTGAAAATGCACCTATACTAATAGTTTCAATACTGCTATGGATAACAATATTTTTTAAACTTTTACAACCACTAAATAAAAAATCGTCAATTACAGTTATTCCGTTTGGTATATTTACTGTTTCTAAACTTTCACAATTATAAAATGAGTTACCGCCTATATAAGTTACACTTTCTGGAATTGCAATATTTTTTAAACTATGACAATCTCTAAAAGAATAGTCCCCTAAGTACGTAAGTTTTTCTGGTAGAGTAATTTCAACTAAATTTTCACAAAACGCAAATGTACTTCTTTCAATTCTTGAAATATTACTTGATAATGTTACCTTTCTTAAATTATCAGAAGAGTAAAAAGCATATTCACCTAAATTTTGTACTGTATCAGTCATTGAAACTTCTACTAAACTTTCACTTTCAGAAAAAGCAAATTTTTCAACAGTTGTTACTTTCTCGCTTAACTCTATTTTTTCTAAATATTTACTATGCATAAATGCATATTCAGATATGAATTTTACACTATCAGGTGTTACGTACTCTTTATCAGTTTTTGCAGACGGATAATAAATTAAATTAGATTTACCTTTATTATATAATATACCATTTTCACTGATGTAAGTTATGTTTCCACTATCTACTGTAACGCTTTCTAAATTTGAACAACCGACAAAATTATCATCATATATACTTGTTAATGATGAAGGGATGCTTACTGTTTTTAAGCTGTCAATATAGTAAAAAACTTTACTTTCTATCCCTTTTACTGTCACACCGTTAATTTCATGTGAAATATTTGCATGAGTTACTGTTTTTTCTATTTCCTCTATAAACCCCCTGTAGCTATTAAATAAAATTTGTCCGCCCTCTATCCCCTCTACGCTTATCCATTCGCTTGCAGAGGTACTTAAATCATTTGTTTCTTTTTGAATAATATTTTTTTCGCTTTCACTTACTTTGCT
>CAYJFG010000113.1:0-5066 GCA_964369305.1 uncultured Eubacteriales bacterium | reverse complement strand
AAAAGTGATTTTTTGTAGATATATCGTGAAAAATTGCGTGTTTTGAAATGTTGCCCTTTATCTGATACGTTATGTTCAACTGCTATGTAGTTATATTTGATAATGTTTGCAAACGCTTTGTAGTAGGTGTTGTCTGTAATTTTTAAATCTGTTGTTATAGTTTTAACTGATGGGAAAATAGTTACACCTTGAGAACAACTGTAAAAATAAGAAATAATAGCTTTTTCGCTTAAAGTAAGTCTATTGTCCTGCATTATCATTTTTGCGATTGTGCCGTATCCATTCACAAGGATACCCTTTTGTAATAATAATTCATCTTGTGTATATGTAACATCATCTTTGATTTTTTGAGGGTTTGACACAATAACATAAAAATTCTTGTTTAAAAATCCTCTTTTCTTTTTTACAGTGATGTAGCCGTTTTCTATTAGCATATCAAAATGCTTATAATACGTTGTTTTAGAGATGTTTAAGTCTTTTAGTATCGTATGTCGGCTAGGGAATACAACGCTCCCTGCTCCTGTATATGAGCATAAATACGCATATATCCCTTTCGCTTTTATAGATATGTCTTTATCTGTCATAATGTACTTTGGTATTTTACCAAAACCTTTACAGTCGATACCCTCAATTTCTAATATGTCTTTAAAATTCATTACTTTTACCTCCTAAAAAATTGCATAAAAAAATCCACCAACTTAATTTAGTTGATGGATATATTAGTTATTAAATTTTACTTAAAAAATCAAAAACCTATAAAGATAATAACACTCTTTATAGGCTTTTCGTTTTTTAAATGTGAATGTTGTTAAATTTCTTCGATTTCTAACTCTTTTAGAACTTCGTCAAAATCATTATAACATTTTTTATTAGGGTCATTTTTTAATTGATTAGTTTCTTCTATCGCTGCAAGAGTTTCTCTGTTAGGATATGGTTTTAATGAAATATAAAAAGGTATTGCTTGTTCTCTTACGCATTTTGCACAAAATATACTGATAGCTTCAGAAAAAGTAAGTCCTAATTCTTCAAATAGTTTTTCGGCTTGTTCTTTTAATTCGCTATCTATCTCGAAAGTAATTTCTGTCACTTAAAACACTCCTTTTTGTAATTTATTGTACAATTTCAATTTCAGCAAAAACAGTATTGACAACTTCTTGTAAAAGGTCTGTTGGCAGTTGTTCAATTACTTTGTATTGCCTTGTTTGTAAGTCTAATGCTTTTATGTGTTCGCATAAAATAACACCAGTTGTTTTTGTTCTTTCGTCTAGTGGGATATGCAAAGGAAAATGGTTATTTGTGTTTGTTATAGGGCAAACTATTGATAAATTAACTTTTTGATTAAAAAAATCATTGCTTACTACAACAGCAGGTCTGTATCCTGCTTGCTCATGACCAGATTGTGGGTTGAAATTTATTTTTATAATATCACCTTGTTTTACCATATTTCTTCACCCTCTGGCTTTCCCCAGTCTATTTGAGTTGGCTTGTATTCCTCGTCAAAATTTGCAAAAAGTTCTTTAATATTCTTTCTTTCTGATACAGTTGCTTTTTCGATAATAATTTTATCGTTCTCAGTTGTAATATTGATTACTTCATTTTCTTTCCATTGTATAGCTTCTAAAATATACTTTGGTAGTCGTATTCCTTGGCTATTTCCCCATTTTTGAATAGATGTAGTCATATAATCACTCCTTTTGTTAGTATATACATAGTATACACTAAAATCAATAAAAATGCAACTAATTTATATTTTTAATTTAACCCCTTGAGCTATATTTGCCGTTTTTTTTAAGCTATATATATTGATTAAATCTTCGTTAAAGTCTTTATTTTTAGGGCAAAAGCATTTTACTATATACCCTTTTTCCTCATATTTTGATTTAAAAACTTTTGCAGCGTCTTGACCGTGGTTTTTACTTGAATTTTTATCATTATCCAGGCAAAATCCTATTATTTTAATTTGCGAATTGTTTTTAAGATACGTTTCTAACGCTTTATCATCTAAACCGCCTAAAGATAGTCTATTATGTAGTTTATATGCGTTTTTATCGTCAAGGTGGATATTTACTATTGTTGCATGGCTTAGTGCGTCTATTGGGCTTTCAAACACATAAAGCTGTACATTATCTTTAAAACTTATATCAAAACCATATTTCTTTTGACTGCCTTTGACATCGCCTTTAAAATTTACACCAGTAGCAGTACTTCTAACGCTTGCATATGTAGGCTTTTTATTTTCGTCAAAGCCTACAAAAACTACGTTATTTTTATCGTCTTGATAAATTTTCTTGTCGTGCATTAAGTTCGATATTATATTACTATCTATTTTTCTTGTTTTATTTAGATATGCAAAAGCACGGCTATATTTTGAGGTTGTAGGCGGTGGCATGATAAACTGTGCAACGGTATCTTCTTTTTGTATAGTTTTTCTTGTAGTTATAAATTTATTTGTGCCTAACATTTCAGATAATTTATTAAGTGCTGTATTTTTATCTATGCTTTCAAACTGCATAACAAAATCTATAATACTGCCCTTAATACCAGTTGAATTTTGAACAAACCTGTTTTTACTTTCATGTATTCTAACGCTATCATGCTCTTTTAAGGTGTAGCTACTGCCTACTTTTTTAACTGTAAATCCCATAGATTTTGCGTACTCTATGATAGATATATTTTCTTTTATTTGCTCAATGATGTTTCTGTTTTCGTCTGTCATATATATTAGCTCCTTTCGTCAATTGACTTAATTTCTTTTGTTATTTTTTTAGCTTTAAAAGACGTTACTATAAAAAATAAAATAGTAAAAACAACTGAAATATTTATAAGTTCTAAAACAAAAACAACTGCTACAAGCGATAATGCTTTAATAACAGTTGTTTTTATTGTTGTGTTTGTTTTGATATCTTGCCTAAAATTTAACTCTTTTTTTAGTTTTTCAATGTAAGCAAATTGTAATACACACATTAAGCTTAATACTATAAATTCAATAAGCATGGTTTATTCCTCAACGGTGACAATGCATTGTATAATTTCGCCGTTTGACTTTAAAACTCCAGTTACAACGGCTACACCTTCAGCGTTTGCCTTGATAGTTACTTTTGTAAGGTCTGCCGACACAAAACTAATTACGGCTTTATTGTCTATACTCCAGTTAATACCTTTGCTTGTATTTGTGCCACTAACTTTAATATTAAAGACATCACCAACTTTTAAAGTTGTGATAGTTGGTGTAATTGTAGTTACTGTGTTTTGGGTTGGTGGTGGAGTAGTTGCAGGTGGTGAAGTTGCAGGCGGTGTGGTCGCAGGTGGAGAAGTAACGTTTGGTGTAGTTGTTTGAGGTGAAGTCGCAACGTTATTTCCTCCATTATTAGAATTACCACCACTTGTATTATTTGTAGGTTTGCTTGTTGGTGGGTCTGTTAGAGGTTCGGTAATTGGTGCTGATGTTGGGGTTTGTGTTGGTGGTTCGGTCATAACACCTAACGTTTCAAGTGTTGCTTCTTCAGCTTGAGTTACAATTTCTGATGATGTGGTTGGTGCTGATGGGGAGGTTTGGTCTGTTGGTTCTATTGGTTTTTGCTCTCCAGTTCCAACTTTTAACGCAACTAGAATAACTGTAAAAAGAATAAATATAATAGCTATTATAAAAATAGGGTTTATTTTTAATTTACTTTGCTTTTGAGGTTTTAGGTCTTTAAAATTAGTACTAACGGCTCTTTGATTAAATTCTTCTTCATCTTTTTTACTACTAAATCCGTTTTCAATAAAGCTTGCAAACTCTCTATCAGTAACGGCACGTGTAAGTATGTTATAGATAAGTAAATCGTTAAGTTGCTGTTTTGTATCTTCGTTACAAGCGACATTAAGATAAAATATTTTAGCGGTACACTTTTGCTTAATATCGTGTATTAAATCAATAGTTTTGTAAGCTTCATTTTGTTTGAAAATGAAATTATCAACTATAAAAATGCAGTGAGGGTTGTATTTTTCTTTTATTATTTTTATAGTTTTATCTTCAGCAATCAAATTAATTGAGCCTAAAACAGATATATTATGCACGTTTTGAAGTGCCGAAGTATAAAGTTTTGCATCTGCTTTTGGGCAAATAAGTAAGTAGTTCATATAGCACTCCTTTTACTTCTGTTCAAAAGTGGTGTTACAAATTTGGTACATCATTGATTTTTTATCTATCGTATTATCAAAAGGAATAACCTTTGTACCACTTAAAATAAGTCCTGTACCTCTATTTCCAGTTGAAAGGTACGATAGTTGACTGTCTGAAAGTTCTTTCATCTCTTTGATTTTATGTAGGTCGCTTTCTTTTTGTTGTAGAAATACTAAAAATTCAGAGTTTGAAAGCATTGTAACTGCCTGCTTATTTTCAAGCATTTCAGTTATATTTTGAGTGATACCAGTGGCAACTCCTCCATGCTTACGAATACGCTTATAAACTTTAGCGAAAAAATCGCCTGACGATGTAGTATCTTGCCCTTTTAAATCTGTAAACATAACAGAAAATTCGTCGCACCAAAGCCACGTTCTAACACCACGTTTTTTATTGTCAATTACTCGTTGCCATATAATTTCTAAAAGCACTTGTAAGCCTACTTTTCTAAGTTGCTCGCCCATATCGAATATATCAAATACCAGGAACTTTTTATTAAACTCAACATTGGTTTCATGAGCAAAAATATCAAAGTTACCTTTTACGTATAATTCAAGCGATAGTGCAATGTCTTTTGCTTGTTTTTCTTCCATGTTGCATAGTAAATTGTAATAATCTGTAAGAGTTGGTATTTTAGATTTATCGCCATTTGACTTAATAAAATCACTGTATACGTGCTTTACGGCTCTATCTGTAACAGTTTTTTCAAGTGCGTTTAGCGTTCTACCCATTGCAGTTTCAACGAATGTCATAATAAAGTCAGACTTTAAAGCAACTGCGTCTGCTCCGTCATCGGTGTAGTTTAAGTCGGTGTCAAATAGATTTATATGCGTATCTGAAGATGGGGAAAGCTTTATAAATTCGCCGTTAAAACTTTCTACAAGTGGCAAATACTCTTTTT
>CAYJFG010000112.1:0-5080 GCA_964369305.1 uncultured Eubacteriales bacterium | reverse complement strand
CCTGCACTAATTTCAAATGCTCCAACCCATACTATAAGTACACAAATTGCATTCATTATAAGCATCATCAGTGGCATCATAAAAATCATTATTCTATTAACAAGTAAATTTACTCTTGTAAGTTCTTGGTTTGCATCGTCAAAACGTTTTTCTTCGTGTTCTTCACGACTAAACGCTCTTACAACTGGTATACCTGTTATAATTTCCCTTGATACTAAATTCATTTTATCAACAAGTTTTTGTAGCACTTTAAATTTAGGTGCAGCTATACCCATTAATAATGCAACTACAAGTAAAATCAAACCAACTGCAACTGCAATTACCCATGTCATGCTCTGTCCTGTATTCATAACGCTTATTAATGCACCTATTCCTAAAATTGGAGCATATACAATTAATCTAAGCATCATTACTATAACCATTTGAATTTGTTGTATGTCGTTAGTACTTCTTGAAATTAAAGAGGCAACTGAAAACTTATTATATTCTGTGCTTGAAAAATTTATAACTTTTCCAAAAACTTGACTCCTTAAATCTTTAGCAAAACGACAACCTACTTTAGCCGCTAGATAAACAACTATAACAACGCAAATACCACTTATCAACGCATAAAATAACATTGTTAAGCCTTTTGATAAAATATAGTCTGATTGCATTTTACTTAAATCTACATTTAATGTTTCATATTCACTTTTTACAAAACTAATAGCAAACTGCTCTGTAATTGATGAGTCTACATTTTCAATTTCTAAAATCATATTATTAATTTCGTCTACAATTGGTTGTTGCATTTCGCTTGGGAGCATTTTTATAATTTCTACCATAGATTTACCGTCTGTGTTAATCTCTGGAGGTAAATTTGCTTTCAAGCTTTCTACCATTTCTTTTGTTTGGTCGTTTTCACTTTCTAAAAAGAAAACGATAGTCATAGGTAGCGAAAAAATTTCGTTAAGCTTATTTATAGTTTCTTCCTCTACCCCATCATTTAAGTATAGAATTTCTTCTTTTTCATTATAATTACTTAAGACTGTTTCTTTTTCCTCTTCGCTCATAAATAGTAGCAAACTATCCATTTGAGATTGCCTTATTTGTATAGGTGTTATTTGTTCTACTCCGCTTTGTTGTATCCCTACATTTACAATGTCAGACATATTATTCGGTAGCGACAAGTCAGCAAACGCTTGCACAAATAAAAGCACTACTATTATGATAATTGGAATAATAGAAACTTTTAAATATTTTAAGAGTTTTATCATGTATTTTAGCTCCTTCTTTTAATGTTTTTTACATATATTAGTATAACGCATTATACTTGTTTGTCAACAAAAAAAGACTATGACACAAAATGTTTACAAGTGTCATAGCCAAATTAATTTATTCACTTTTAATTAACATCGCTTATAGTGTTGCTGTTTTTAGTAGATGATTTATCTTTAAACAGTAATGATATACACCATAAAGCACTAAGTCCTACTAATGTATAAACAATTCTACTTATTATATTGCTTTGCCCGCCAAATATCCACGCTACTAAGTCGAATTGGAATATACCTACAGAACCCCAGTTTATTCCACCAATAATTACAAGTGCCAAACATAATTTATCAAGCATAAAATATCCCTCCTTTGTTTTGATAATAGTATTATCTAAAACAAAAAAGGATATTCACTATTACATAAAAAACATTAAAATTACTGCAATTGCCAAAAGCGAAATTGATATAAATGTTCTACCTATTAGCTTTGTAATTTTTATGCTTTTTTCTATTTTCTTTTTTTCAATCATCCACATAGTAGGAAAAGGTAATATATTGTAAAAAATCCCTGTTAAAAAAAGTGTAACAAAAAAAACAATAAAACCTACATTTGCTTGAAACAATATCCAAAATAAGGAAATTGCAAAAAGCAATAATAAAATTTTAAGTATGTTGTTAAATTTTTTAGTATGGTCACTTATCATATTATAGTACTCTACAGTTTTTTCCTCACATTCTTTAGAACAGTATTGTTCGTGATATGTAATTTCTTTATTGCAGTATTCACAAGATTTCATAATAATTAACCCTTTCAATATATAAACTATCAAGAAGTATATACTATTATTTCAAAAAGTGCAATATAATTTAAAAAAAATTTAAATTATCTAATTTAAATATCAACAAATCGTAAACTTTTTAAAAACTGACATATTATTTTGTAGACAAATTACTTAAATAAGTGTATAATTAGTAGAGATTTTCTCAAAATGAAAGGAAAGAAACAAATTATGAAAAATAAAACTATTAGAATAGCACTCGCATTAATCTTAGCTTTAGGAGTTCTATTTTCTGCAACTTCATGTGCAGACGAATCATGGTCATATAAAGATGATCAAAACACACTATCAATAGGTTCTTACATCTACTTTACTTTTAACGCATATTCTTATGCAATGCAACAACTTGATACAGAACTACAACAACAGCTTGCAAGCGACCCATCATCACCAACAGAAGAAACTACTCCTGAATCTGTATTTACAAAGGATATTGTAGATTATGATGGAAATACTGTAAATGTATATGATTTCATTTTGAGTGAGGGCGATTTAGGTTGTAAAAATCTTTTAAACGTTTCTAAAATGTTTGACGACTTAGGACTTACAATAACTGATGAAGAAATGGCAAGTATTGAGTCAGCTGCTAACAGCACATGGTCAGCTTATGGTTCATCTTACGAGAGCCTTGGAATTTCAAAAGATACTTTCTTAACTGTAGAATACATATACGCTACAAAATATGAGGAAGTTTTCAAAACTCTTTACGGTGAGGGTGGAGAAAAAGAAGTTACTGTTGACGAGTTAAAAGAACACTTTACAGAAAATTTCACAAATTATGCTTATTTCCCTATTCAGCTTTACACTTCAACAACTAATGATGATGGAACAGTGTCTTACGAAGCTCTACCAGAAGACGAAGTTGAAGAAATTACAACTGCTTTAGAAGATTATGCAAAACAAATAAATGATGGTACTATCACTTATGAAGAATTTGCAGAAGAATATACAAAAGAATTAGACTTAGCACAAGACCCTACAGTAAGTGGCAACGAGATTTTAGAGGACTCTTCAATGGGTCAAGACATTAAAGACGAACTCGAAGAACTAAAAAGCAACAATGCATCATATATAACTATTGGTGAAGATGAAAGTGCAGTTGCATACTTCGTATTTAAAGGTGACATTGAACATGAAGCTGAAGAAAATTTCGACGAAAGCTTAGAATATTACGTATTACAAACTTTAAAACTTGAAGAATATAACAACAGTTTAATCGATGCTGCTAAAAATTACACTTGCACTGTAAATGAAGCTGCTATTGAAAAATACAACCCATACAAATTATTACCACAAGGCTAATAGCGAAAGGACAAAACATTATGAAAAAAATATATAAATTATTTATACTTATAATGATACTTTCTATTTCTTGCTTTTCCGTATATTTAAACGCATTTGCAACAGATGAAATTCCATCTGTTGAAGGAACATTACCAATTACAGAGGAAACTTTACCTGTAGAAGAAACTACTCCACCTGAAACTTTACCAGAGGAAACCACACCTTTAGAAACTGAGCCTGAAACAGAAGTTTCTACTGATAATAGTTATTACGATTTTGGGCAAACGGAAGAAGCTACTGAAACATCTTCATATATTACTTATGATACACAAGTGCAAGCAGCACCAGACGTAACTCAACCAGAGTACAGCGACCAAGAAAGCGTTGATACTGACGAGTTAGACGAAAACGACTGGGAAGAAGCTTTAGACTTCAACAACGCAGTTCCAATAAATGAATCTGGCGGAGATAGCTTTGAATTTATTAAAAATAATAAATCAACTGAAGATAGTGGCAACACATGGATGGTAGTAACTGGATACGCTTTAATAATTGTTTCTATTATAGGTATTGCATTTACAGTGATGCTATGTGCTAGAAAGAAAAAAATAGTATCTATCATGGAAGCTAGAAGAAAAGCTCAACGTGCAAGTATAAGAAACGAAAAAAGACAAAATAATTACGACGATAATTATTAAAATTAACTTAAAAAAGAGAAATTAAAAAGCGTTTTCCGTTTTTTATTTCTCTTTTTAAATGGCAAACTATATTTTAAGGAGAATAGCAAAATGGAATTTAAAACAAAAGGCGTATGTGCTAGTAAAATAAATTTTGAGTTAGACGGCAATAAAATTAAATCTGTAAAATTTTCTGGTGGTTGCCCTGGTAACCTTTACGGCATTAGTAAAATTGTAGTAGGAATGGACGCACAAGAAGTTATAAAAAAATTTAAAGGTGTTAAATGCGGTTTTAAATCTACCTCATGTCCTGACCAATTAGCAGTAGCTTTACAAAAAGCAATTAATAAAGGGGTATAAATTTTAATGATAATAATTGCAGTAGACTTAGGGCGTGTACGCACAGGGTTAGCTATATGCGACAAAACTGAGCTTTTAGCCTCACCAATAGGCACAATAACCGAACATAACGAAGAAAAAATGTTTATTAAAATAGTAGAAATAATCAAAGAGAAAAAGGCAGAACTTATTGTAATGGGGCTACCTCGAAATATGGATAATTCAGAGGGAGAAAGTGCTACATACTGTAGAGAATTTGCAAAAAAACTTGAAAGCGAGTTAAATTTAGAAGTTATTTTGCGTGACGAACGTTTAACGACTGTATCGGCACATAATATACTAAATAGTACAAATACTCGTGGTAAAAAGCGAAAAGCCGTTGTTGATACAGTATCTGCTACAATAATACTACAAAATTATTTAGATTATAGACGTATTAATCTATAACTTTAGATTGTTATATAATAGTGAATAATGAAGAGTGAAGAGTGAATAATGAAGAGTGAAGAGTGAATAATGAAGAGTGAAGAGTGAATAGTGAAGAGTGAATGTGAAAAAATCCTTACGGATTTTTATTTATATAAAAGACATAAAAAGATTTTTTGTTATAAATTACGAATTATGAGTTACAAATTACGCATTACGAATTACGCATTACGAATTACGCATTACGAATTACGCATTA
>CAYJFG010000111.1:0-5124 GCA_964369305.1 uncultured Eubacteriales bacterium | reverse complement strand
CAAAACTTCAATTAGCTTTTCCAAATCCATTACGATAATTGGAGTAGAAACATTTCAAGCATTTATATTGACAAAAATTTTCTCATATGCTATAGTTAGCATAAAATAACTATATTTACGGAGTGAATACAATGAGTACAAACGTTTCTTTACTATCTGCCGAATTTAATAAGGAATATAAAATAAAAAAAATCGCCACCGATGACGAAGAGATGAAAGACTTTTTATTTACTTTAGGTTGCTATGAGGGTGAATTTGTAACTGTTATTTCTAAATTATCTGGAAATTATGTAATTGTTATAAAAGATGCTCGTTATAGCATAGACAAACAACTAGCTCAAGCTATTGTTATTTAATTTTAAAAGCGAGGTTTAACTTATGAAAATACTTGAATCATCAGAAAATTATTTAGAAACTATTTATATGATTAATAAACGTAAAGGCAATGTGCGTTCTATAGACATTGCAAACGAGCTTAATTTTTCAAAAGCAAGTGTTAGTGTTGCAATGAAACTTTTAAGAGAAAATGAGTTTATTCAAGTTGGAGATAATGGAAATATAACTTTACTTGATAAAGGTTTAGAAATAGCTACTAAAATGTATAACCGCCATGTAGTTTTAACAAATGCACTTGTAAAGTTAGGTGTTGACGAAAAAGTTGCCTCTGACGACGCTTGTAAAATTGAACACGTTATAAGCGACGAAACATATAACGCTATAAAAAGTTATCTTGATAAGTGAAGAATGAATAGTGAAGAGTGAATAGTGAAGGTGAAAATCCTTACGGATTTTTTTATTGTAGATGGGCAACCCTCCGTCACCTAGCGGTGCCACCTCCCTCAAGAGGGAGGCTGTGGGTGGCTGGACGGCTGAGCATCTGGCAACTGGACACTGGTATCTGGCATCTAGCTTATGTCTTTTAATTACGAATAACGCATTACAAATTACGCATTACAAATTACGAATTACGCATTACGCATTAAATTAAGGCTTCACCGAAAAAACGGTAAAGCCTTTGTTTTTTATATATTTGCACATTCATTATGTGCTTTTGTGATAGTTATACTCTTTTACAATATTTGTATTTAATCTATATTAGCTTCACCAGTGTCGCCTAAAAGGTTAAATCTAAATAATTTACTTTCGTCTTCTTTGTTTTGGCAAACGATATAAGCTTCTGCTATTTTTCCGCCCTCGATTAATTGTGTAAGGCCTACTAATTGGCAAAGTTTACTTTTTAGGTTTAGGTGGTCGCCTTCTCTTGTTACTAAAAATACGTCGCCCTCGCAAGTATCTAATACTGCTAAAAATTCTTTTACGTTAATGTCGTGTAATTCTAAAATAGGTGTCATAATAAATTCCTCCTTAAAAATTGTTTATCGTTTAAACTATCACATGGTATGTTGTTACCATGTCATTATTATAGCACGAAATTTATAATTGTCAACATATAGATTTTTTCATTTGAGAAAAACTGTAAAATAAACGTAATTTTTGCGTGTGTTTTCTATAAATTTTTATATTAAACTATATCGTTTTTTATTAATTTACACATGAAATTTTACCTATTGTACAATAAGCATAAAATTAACATCATTTTTTGTGCAATTCTACCAAACTTTAAAAACTTTTAATTTTTCCATCATTTATCCATATTTTTTTACCTATTCTATCTGCTAAATTGTTATCGTGCGTTATTACTATAACTGTTTTGCCATGATTATTTAAATCAAAAAGTAGCTTTATTATCTCGTCACTTGATGTGCTATCTAAATTTCCTGTTGGCTCGTCCGCAAGCACTATATCAGGTCTTGCACTTATGGCTCTTGCTATTGCTACTCTTTGTTGTTGACCTCCTGATAATTGCGACGGATAATGCGTTACTCTATCTTTCAATCCTACATCGCACAGAGATTTATACGCTATTTCTCTTCTTTTAGCTCTTTTTACTCCTCTATAATAAAGTGGTAACTCCACATTTTCAAGTGCCGTTAATGTTGAAATTAAATTAAAGCTTTGAAATATAAATCCTATTTTTTCATTCCTAACTTTTGAAAGCTGACGTTGTGACATTTTAAATATGTTCTTACCATTTAAATAATACTCTCCATATTCCACAGTGTCAAGACAACCTAAAATATTCATAAGTGTTGACTTCCCCGAACCTGACTCCCCTATTATCGACACCATTTCGCCTTTTTCAATATTTAAATTTATATTCTTTAAAACTTCAAGCCTTTTATCTCCATTTTTATAAATTTTACTAACATTCTTTATCTCTATTAAGTTCATAACGCACCTACTCTTAAATTTTATAGTTTTATTTTACCCTTTTTTTCTTTTTATATTGTAGTTTTATGAAATTTATTATATAATTTTAAGGAATTACTTTTTAAGGAGATTAAAAATTATGCTTAATAAAAAATACGGCAGTCTTAAAAGCGGTACAGATATTAGAGGTATTGCAAGCGAGGGCGTCAGCGGACAAAACATTAATTTAACAGACGAATGTATAATCAATATAACTTACGGTTTTGCTTTATGGCTTGAGCATCACACAAAAAAAAGCTTAACAGATACTAAAGTTGCTGTTGGTAGGGACTCGAGAATTTCAGGACCACATATATTAGATTTAGTTTGCAAAACTTTATCGTCTTGCGGTGTATTTGTTATTGATTGTGGTTTGTCTTCTACTCCATCAATGTTTATGACAACTAAAGACATTAATTGCGATGCATCAATTCAAATAACTGCAAGTCATCACCCTTTTAATAGAAATGGTTTGAAGTTTTTCACTAAAGACGGCGGACTACAAGCAGAAGATATAGGAAAAATTTTACTAAACGCTCAAGAGGACAAAAAACCTACTTTAAGCGATAGTAAAACTATTGAAAAAATGGACTTTATGGAAATTTATTCAAAAGGACTTTGCAACTTTGTAAAAAAAGAAGTATACGCCACAAATTACGATAAACCGCTTGACGGTTTTAAAATTGTAGTAGACGCTGGAAACGGTGCTGGCGGTTTTTATGCCAAAAACGTTTTAGAGGTTCTAGGTGCAGACATTAGCGGAAGTCAATTTTTAAATCCTGACGGAATGTTCCCAAACCACGTACCAAACCCAGAAGATAAAGAGGCTATGCTTTCAATTTGCACTGCTGTTAAAAATGCAAAGGCAGACCTTGGCGTAATTTTTGATACTGACGTTGACCGTGGTGCAGTAGTTGACCAAAACGGCAACGAAATTAACAGAAATAGGCTTGTTGCACTTTCAGCCGCTATTGCACTTGAAAATAACGAGGGTGGCACAATAGTTACAGATAGCGTTACATCTGATGGCTTAAAAGAATTTATAGAAAGCCACTTAGGCGGTAAACATTGTAGGTTTAAAAGAGGTTATAAAAACGTTATAAATAAGGCTATAGAGTTAAATGAGCAAGGCATAAACTGCCCACTTGCTATTGAAACGTCTGGCCATGCTGCAATGAAAGAAAATTATTTTCTTGATGATGGTGCTTATCTTTGCACAAAGATAATAATTAAAGCAGTTCAACTTAGAAAAGAAAATAAAACGCTTGATAATATACTTGCAGATTTAAAAGAACCTGTAGAAAGCAAAGAATTAAGAATTAAAATTACTGATGAAGATTTTAAAACTACTGGCGAAAATATTTTGAAAAATCTTGAAATATATGCAAACGAAAATGGTTTTAAAGTTGCTGATGATAGTGCCGAGGGCGTCAGAGTTTCTTTTGATGCAGATAATGGAGCTGGATTTTTCTTGCTTCGTTTAAGCGTTCACGACCCAATTATGCCTTTAAATATTGAAAGTGACGTTGTAGGTGGCGTTGATGTTATCTACAATCACATATCAAAATTTTTAAGTAATTGTGCTGGAATTGATTTTTAATTACATATAATATAATAAAACCGCTACAAAATACAATCCCTTGCATTTTATAGCGGTTATTTATTTAAGTAGATCATCATAAGTAGTATTTAAAATATCTTTAATACCTTTTAATTGCGAAATATAAATATGCTGTATACCACGTTCAATTTTGACTAAAGACTCTCTAGTAATGTTTATCCCCTCAAGTTGCAATAGTTTTACTAGCTGAGTTTGACCTACTCCCTTTTTAAGCCTTATTTTTCTTATATTTTGCCCTATATTTATGTTACTATCTGACTTTATTTTACTTTCACCCATAATTACACCCCAAGTATGAACTTATTTTAGTTCTACTTTACTTGCTTTTAATATAATGTCAAGACTAATTTTATAAGGAGTTTATTTTTATGACAAACAACAATACATTTTTAAAACCAGAAAAAAACGCAATAACTGTATGGCGAATACGTAATATTATAACAACAGTTGTGCTATTATCTTTAAATATTGCCATTTTATTTATACATTTGAACGCAAACGAAATATTTACTTTAATTCTATTATGCGTTTCAAGTGCAGTTTCTTTATGGGCAATTATAGGCATATTTATTTTGCCACCAATTGAATATAGGCAATGGGAATATTTAATTACCGACGATAAAATACATATAAAACATGGTATCTTTTTAACTGAACATACTATAATCCCTATCGTTAGGATACAGCACGTTTCATTTTCTCAAGGTATAATTTTGCGTAAATTTTCACTAGTTACTTTAAAAGTTCATACTGCAAGTGGCAATTTTAAAATTGAGTGTCTAAAAAAAGAAATTGCCGAAGATATAACACAAAAACTTAACGATAAACTACAAATACGCTTAAACGCTCAAGATAAGGACGGTGTAGTTTAATGTTTGGACCTAGAAAGGCACATTTTTTAGTAATTTTTGATAATTTCTTCAAAGACTTTACCCTATCTATAATCGCAATTATATTTTTAATCGTTCAGTCAGTAACCATAAGCGAAATTCAAAACGAGGCTGTCCTCTTAGTTCTTACATTTTTTAAGCCTGTAATTAATTTATTATCGTTTTTAACTACTACATATGAAATAGACGAAAACAACTTAACTATAAAAAGTGGTATTTTAAATAAAAAAGTTACTACTATTAATAAGGAAACAATTTCAACCGCAACCATTTCTCAAAGTGTATCGCAACAACTTTTTAAGG
>CAYJFG010000110.1:0-5247 GCA_964369305.1 uncultured Eubacteriales bacterium | reverse complement strand
CTCACTTTCACCCCACCAGCAGTTTGAGAGTAGTGTAATTTTATATGGTATAAACTTCTTGCTTTTTCATCTCTGATATAGTGTCCGTTTGAGAGTAGTGTAATTTTATATGGTATAAACTCACCATCAAAACCACCAGTGTCATATCCATGTTTGAGAGTAGTGTAATTTTATATGGTAGTAAAATTTAAACCTTCAAGATGATGAAAGAGACATAAGTTTGAGAGTAGTGTAATTTTATATGGTAGTAAAATAAGTTTATGTGGGTTTTAAGGTATTGTATAGTTTGAGAGTAGTGTAATTTTATATGGTAGTAAAATACTCATGAATATTAAAAGTAACGTCAGTATGTTTGAGAGTAGTGTAATTTTATATGGTAGTAAAACAAATACGTGCTATAATAATAACATAGAAAAGTTTGAGAGTAGTGTAATTTTATATGTTGATAAAGTGTTGTTAATATTAAGCTGATTATTTATTTTTATGTGAAAAATTACTGCTTGCATAAACTTAAAATATCTGTTAAAATTAACCTCATAGAAAATTTTATGTTAAAGGAGCTAATGAAATGCTTTTAGCTTTAGATGTAGGCAACACAAATATTAAAATGGGCGTTTATGATAATAACGAGTTAGTTTTTCATGCTAGATTAACGACAGACAAGTTCAAAACATCTGATGAATATACTATTGAACTTCATGCAATTTTTAGCGTTTATAAATTCCCAATTTCAAATATAACAGGTGCAGTAATAGCGTGTGTTGTTCCTCAAATTGTAACACAGCTCACAACAGCTATAAAAAATGTAACAGGTGTTGATACTTTAGTAGTAGGACCTGGTGTGAAAACTGGTCTTGACATTAAGCTTAACAATCCAGCGTCAACTGGTGCAGATTTAGTAGCAAGTTGCGTAGCAGCAATAGAAACATATCCATGTCCATGTATAATAGTATGTCTAGGTACTGCCACAACTATTATAGTTTTAGATGAAACAAAAGCTATGATAGGTGGACTATTAATGCCAGGCGTTATGATTTCATTAAATGCTTTAACGACTAAAACAGCACTTTTACCTAATATTAGTTTAGAAGCACCGAAAAATATTATAGGGAAAACTACAGAAGATTGCATGAAAAGTGGTTGTGTTATTGCAAGTGCTTGTATGATTGATTCTGTATGCGATAAAATCGAAAAAGAGATTAACAAAAAGTGTACAGTTATAGCGACAGGTGGGCTTTCTGGTGTAATAATTCCTAGTTGTCAAAGGGAAATTATAATCAAAGATGAATTAATTCTTGACGGTTTAAATATAATATATAATAAGAATAAAATATAATTATGCTTTAAAAAAGCTTTTGCTTTTTTGAAAATAAAAAAATTGCGTTATATCTTTTAAGAGTAACAGCAGGAGGTTAATTTTATGTCAACAGCAAAAAACAGCAAATTATTATTTGAGATGGTATTTACAGCCATACTCATAGGACTTGTCATTTTTATGACATTTTCAGGAATTGGTTTTATACCAATAGGACCATTTAGACTAACGTTTTTAACATTACCAGTAGCCGTTGCATCAGTTGTTTTAGGTGTTCGAGGAGGTACGATTTTAGGCTTAGCGTTTGGTATTGCAAGCTTTATTACTTGCTTTGGTATGGATCCATTAGGAACTTTTTTACTAGGTATAAATCCATTTTTTACTTTTTTATTTTGTGTGGTTCCTAGAGTGCTATGCGGATTTATTCCAGCTTTAATATTTAAGTCAATTAAGAAGTTTGATAAAACACAAATAATATCTTCAGGTATTTGTTGTATGCTTACAGCATTATTAAATACAGTTTTATTTTTAAGTTTTTTATGGATATTGTTTGGTAATGAATTTATAAATAATCAAGATTTGATTAATCTTGTTGGCGGTCAAATTAACAATTTAATAGTACTATTTACTCTTTTTGCAGGAACAAATGCAATTATTGAAGCAGGAGTAGGCTTAGTGTTAGGCTCAGCAATATGCAAACCACTACTTGTAACTATGAAGAAAAATTTAAGGTGACACATTTTGAAAAAAGAAATTTTAGAATATTTAAAAAGTAATAATGGCTATGTGTCAGGACAACAGCTTTCAAGCGTTTTTGGAGTTTCGAGAAATGCTATTTGGAAACATATAACAGATTTGAAAAAGCAAGGATATGAAATTCAATCTGTAACAAATAAGGGATACAAAATAATTTCAACGCCTGATATTCTAAACGAATTTGAAATTAAAAATGGGTTACAAACTAAAAATATCGGCAATGAAATTGTATGTTTAAACGAGATTGACTCAACTAATGAATATATAAAAAAGCTTGCAAGAGATGGAGCTACAAGTGGGCTTGTATGTACAGCAGTTTATCAAACAAAGGGCAAAGGAAGACTTGGGCGTACATGGATTTCGTCGCAAAAAGATAATATATCTTTTAGTGTTCTTTTAAGACCTAATATATCGCCAATGAAAGTTTCATCAATTACATTAGTAACGTCTTTGGCTATTTTAAAAAGTATAAAGCAAACTACTGGGCTTGACGCTAAAATTAAATGGCCTAATGATATTTTAATAAACAATAAAAAAGTATGTGGTATCTTGACTGAAATGTCGGCACAAATTGATATGGTAGATTTTATTGTTTTGGGAATAGGCTTAAACGTAAATAATGAGTTTTTTGATGATGAAATCAAAGGAAAAGCTACTTCGCTATTTGCTCAAAGTGGTAAAAAGATAAATAAAGTATCTTTTTTGCAAAATATGCTTTTTGAAATTGAAAAATATACAGATGAATTTATAAAAAGTGCATCATTAAATAGCTTTTTAGAGGAGTACAAAAAAAATTGTATTACATTAGGCAGAGAGGTTTTAGTAAATAATTTAAATGGTAATATTTCTGGAATTGCTTTTGATATAAACGAAAGTGGTTCACTGATAATAAAACTTAAAAATAATGAAAATGTAGAAATTACTTCAGGAGAAGTTACAGTGCAAGGCATCTACTAATTTAATAAAAAAGCAATGTGGAGTAATACTGCATTGCTTTTTGTGTTTTAATATAGAAAAGGAATAAATTTTATCTAGCTTTTTGCAAATTCGTATTTATTTTTTATATGTTTTATGTTAAAATTATATAGAACATCAAAATAAAATTATTAAGGAGAAATGACAATGGCGACAGTAAAAAAAATTTATGAATATTTAAACGAAATAGCACCATTTGAAAAAGCGATGACTTATGATAATTGCGGTCTTATAATTGGAAATGAAGATGAACACGTAAAAAATGTATTAGTTACACTTGATATAACAAAAGAAGTTATAAAAGAGGCGAAAGAAAAGAAAGTAAACTTAATAATAAGCCATCACCCTATTATATTTAAAGGAATAAAAAAGATTAGTTTTGACAGTGTAATAGCTAAATTAATTGAAAATAATATAAACTCTATAGCAGTTCATACAAATTTTGACCTTGCGAAAAAAGGCGTAAACTTTCAACTTGCAAAAGCATTAAAACTTAAAGAAATTATAGTTTTGCCTGATGAAGAGTACTGTGTAATAGTAGGAAAAATAGAAGAAGAAATGCAAGAAATAGAGTTTGCAAAATATATAAAAGATAAATTAAATTGTAAAGGTGTACGTTTTACAAATTTAAATAAAAATATAAAAACAGTTGCAGTAAGTTGCGGAGCAGGTGGGAAAAGCGTAGATATATTACACTCGCTTGATGTAGATGCACTTGTAACAGGCGAAATAAGACATAATGAAATTCTACAAGCTACAGAAAATAATATTGCAGTTTTTGATGCAGGGCATTATAAAACAGAAGATATTGCAATTTTACCACTAGTAAAAATGCTTAATAAAAAATTTGACAAAGTTAAATTTATGAAAAGCGAAACATTTGCAGATAAAGTGGAATACATATAATATAAATTAAGGTTATGATATAGTATAAAAAACTGTATTATAACCTAAATTAAATGGGAAAAGGAAACTGAAAGAGGAATGGAAAAAGAAATATATCTTGATAATAGTGCTACTACAAAGATTTGCCAAAGTTCAATAGATAAAATGATATACGCCATGCAAAATTTGTATGGTAATGCAGATTCATTACATAAAAAGGGCTTTGAAGCGGAAAAAGAAATAAATATAGCACGTGAAAATATAGCAAAGGCGTTAAGTGTTAATAAAAATGAAATTTATTTTACAAGTGGTGCTACAGAGTCAAACAACATAGCAATACTTGGCACAGCTTATGCAAAAAAGAGAACAGGAAATAAAATAGTTACAACAGCAATTGAACATTCGTCAGTGCTTGAGCCTATGAAATATCTTGAAAGTAAAGGGTTTGAAGTAGTTTTTTTAAAGCCTAATGAACAAGGCTTAATTACATATGATAGTATATATGAAGCGGTAGACGAAAAAACTATACTTGTAAGCATAATGCACGTAAATAATGAAACTGGTTTAATATTACCTATAGATAAAGTTGCAAAAATTATAAAAGCTAAAAAGTCAAAAACAATTTTTCATTGTGATGTGGTGCAGTCTTTTGGCAAATTTAAATTAAGTCCTAAAAAATTAGGTATAGATATAATGAGTATGTCGTCGCATAAAATACATGGGCCTAAAGGTGTTGGAGGTTTATATATAAAATCTGGCGTAAAAATTAACCCAATTATATTTGGTGGAAATCAAGAAAAGGGAATACGTAGCGGAACTTATGCAAATTCGCAAATAATTGGTTTTGGCGAGGCAGTTAATAATATAAATTATAAGAATATTGAAAAAATCAAAGAAATTAACGAATATTTAAGCCATAGTTTAAAGAAATTTAATAATATATTGATAAACTCAAATAAAGAAGCATCGCCATTTGTAATTAACTTTTCAGTTTTGGGGATAAAAAGCGAAACATTATTGCATTTTTTAGCCTCTAAAAATATATATGTTTCAAGTGGCTCAGCGTGTTCAAAAGGCAAAAAAAGTTATGTTTTAAGTGCTATGGATATTGAAGACAGCAGGATAGATAGTGCTATTAGAGTGAGTTTTTCAGCAGAGAATGAAAAATCTGATGTTGATTTGTTAGTAGACGCAATAAAAAACGCAAACGAAACACTGGTGAAAAAACCTGTAACATTTACTAAATTATAATAAAAAAATTTGTTATGATACAATAGATAGGTAACAAATAAAAATAGAAAATAGACTCCAAATAT
>CAYJFG010000109.1:0-5328 GCA_964369305.1 uncultured Eubacteriales bacterium | reverse complement strand
ATTATTTAAAAAAAGAATATGAGGAAATTTTGTTTACAGATGAAGACAGTAAACTTTATAAGTATGTAAAAGCTGCTGATAAAATTTGTGCCTTAATTAAATGTTTAGAAGAATTAAAAATGGGTAACCGTGAATTTGAAAAAGCAAAAAACCACATACTTAAAAATATTGAGGAAATTAATATGCCAGAAGTAAAAATATTTATGGAGGACTTTTTACCTGCTTTTGAAAAATCACTTGATGAAATAAGCATCTAAATTTTAATAGGTATAAGCAAATTTTTCATTTTTTATTTGCTTATACCTCATTTTTTTAAGTATTTTGCTATAGTATAAGTCTAAAATAAATAATTAACAAAAATTTAATTTAGATTTCGCTTTACATATATAGCTAAAATGTAGTATTATTATAACATTAAAAAATATAGAGGAGTTTTAGTCAATGAGTAAAAACAATACGCAAGACGAAATAATAGACGATATATTACTAGAAGTACAAAACAAAGATAATTCTCAAACAATAGATATAAGCACTTGTGCAAAAGATGATAATAAAACAAATCCACAAGCGACAGTAGCAAGCGATAATCAAACTGACGACGTTTATATTCCTGCTGAAAATAGCAAAATAAGTGTTTCAAACAACTTTACAAAAATACTTATTGCATCACTTTCACTTGTATTATTAATAGTTATAACATTTATTGCAAACTTATTTTTTAACCCAGCTATTATACCTCAAGCTGTTGCTAAAGAAGCTTTCACACCTATAAAGCATAGCAGTAATCAATTATTTGCAAAGGGTATACAAATTAACGGAATTGATGTAGGCGGAAAAACTTTGGAAGAAGTTAAACCTTTAATCATTCTTAAACAAGACAACGGAAAACAAGAATTTAATCTTACCGTAAGTGACGGAGCAAACCAATTAACTTTTGATCAAAACGATTTCGAGTATACTTATAGCACAGAAGAAACAATCACACAAGCTTACATATATAGCGAACAAATATTAAGCGGTAATGATGAATTACCAAAAGGCGACAATGTTATTATAGACGAAGAAAATCAAACTATAAACTTTCTTGTATTATGTGATGTAACTCAATCTACTCTAGACGCTACTATAAAAAATGTTAATAAAGAATTTAATGTTTACGCTGTAGAACCTCACGTATCTAACTTTAACACTTCAAATGTTGGCATGGATATGTTTACTTTTACAGAAGGTACAATAGGTAAAATTGTTGATACTGATAAGTTTACTAAAGATATTACCGATTTTGTTAGAAGTGGTGCAAGTAGCGGTAATATAGACGTAGTAAAAATAGATGATCACCCAGAACATACAATGGAAGAAGTTAAAGACGCTATAAAACTTGTAGGACAATATACTACTGTTTCAACAAACACTGCTAACGCAAATAGCAACATGAAAACTTCATTTGCAGCTACTGACGGTGCAGTTATTGAAAGTGGCGGTATCTTCTCTTTTAACGAATGTACAGGCGATAGCAATTTAACTTCAAACGGATATTTACCTGCTACAGTTATAGAAAGTGGCTCATATACTTCTGGTATTGGTGGCGGTCTTTGTCAATCATCTTCAACTATATATAACGCTGGCGTTCAAGCTAATATGGAAGTTGTAGAAAGATACCCTCATTTATGGGCGTCCCCTTACGTTTACGGCGGACTAGATGCAACTATAAACTATAGTAACGACCCTAACGCTAATTTAGATTTAAAACTAAAAAACAATACTGATTTCCAAATGTTCTTTAAAACATGGATGGTTGGTACTACTTTATATTGCGAAATTTACGGATACATGACTGATGAATTCGACGAAGTAAGAACAGAAACTAATCTTTTATGGTCAAATGACGAAGAGTATGGATTTACAACTGAGAGAGTTTTCTATAAAGATGGCGTAGAAATTGGAAGAGAAGAGTTACCATCATCTGTTTATAGCCTTTCAAATGGCCAAGGGATAGCACGTGAAGATAAAGGCGACACATCACGAGTAATAACTCAACCAGATTGGGTTTTAAACGCAGACACTCCAACTGAAGAACCAACAGAGAAACCTACTGAAAAAACTACCGAAAAACCTACTGAAAAGCCTACTGAGAAACCAACAGAAAAACCAACAGAAAAGCCAACTGAGAAACCAACAGAAAAACCTACAGAAAAACCAACAGAAAAGCCAACTGAGAAACCTACAGAAAAACCTACTGAGAAACCAACAGAAGAGGAAACTGAAAAACCTACCGAAGAAGAAACCGAAAAACCAACAGATGAGGTATCAACAGAAAAACCTACTGACGAAGTAGAACCATCTACATAAAATTTTCATAAAATGTCTTGACAAACAAATTTTATTTGTTATAATGTAGACATCTACTATATATTATAAAGACTTTGACGGGAACAAGATGCAATTTCAAATTTTTAGAGAGTTGTCGCTAGGTGAAAGACAACAATTTGCTTTGTATGTATAGCTCATCCCCGAGTTGTTTACCTGAATTATTTAGGGTAAAACGTAAGACTGCGTTAAATGTCAGACCTTAATTGAAGTTTTATAGTATAGCTTAAGACAACTTGTTAAATATTTTGTTTAAGACTTAGCATAACTATACCTTTACGAGGTTAATAATTAAGAAACGTTTATAGTGCGTTTAAATTTGGGTGGTACCACGGCATAAAAAATAGTCGTCCCATATATCTACACAACTTTGTGCAGATATATGGGATTTTTTGTTTATAATAAAAGTAGCAATAAATTATTTAAGGAGTTTTTTATATGTATCAATCTTTCAAGAAATACAAACCATTTAAGCAAATCACGTTAGAAGACAGGCAATGGCCTAGCAAAACAATAACTCAAGCACCAATATGGTGTAGTGTCGATTTAAGAGACGGCAACCAAGCATTAGTTGACCCTATGAACTTAGACGAAAAATTAGAATTTTTCAAAGCTCTATGCGATATGGGCTTTAAAGAAATTGAAATAGGATTTCCATCAGCTTCTGAAACAGAATTTGAAATATGCAGAACTCTTATAGACGGCGGACATATTCCTAACGATGTTACAATTCAAGTACTAGTTCAAGCACGTGAACATTTAATCAAGAAAACTTTCGAGGCAATAAAAGGTGCAAAAAATGTAATAGTTCATTTTTATAACTCTACTTCTACCCTACAGCGTAAAGTTGTTTTTAATAAAGATATGGTCGGTATAACTCAAATTGCTGTTGAGGGTGCAAGAATTATTAAGCAACTTACTGATGAGTTCGAAGGTGACACAAATATCCGCTTTGAGTATTCACCTGAAAGTTTCAGTGGCACTGAAATGGATTTTGCTATAGATATATGCTCAAAAGTTATGGAAACTTTAGGTTCAACTCCAGAAAATCCTGTAATACTAAATCTACCAGCAACTGTTGAGATGTGTACTCCTAATACACACGCCGACCAAATAGAGTATTTTATCAAAAACTTAAAAAATAGAGATAGTGCCATTATAAGTGTTCACCCTCACAACGATAGAGGTTGTGCTGTGGCAGCCGCTGAACTTGCAATGCTTGCTGGAGCTCAAAGAGTTGAGGGAACATTATTTGGAAATGGTGAAAGAACTGGTAATTTAGATATCGTTACTATGGGGTTAAATATGTTTACTCAAGGTGTTGACCCTTGCCTTGATTTTAGCGACTTGCCTAAATATAAGGAGATTTACGAAAGATGCAATAATCTAAAAATCCACCCTCGAACACCATATGTAGGCGAACTTGTATTTACTGCTTTCTCTGGTTCTCATCAAGACGCTATTAATAAAGGTACTATTTATATGAAAGAAAGTAACTCAAATTATTGGGAGGTACCTTATTTACCTATCGACCCTGCCGACGTTGGTAGACAATATGAGCCTATTATAAGAATTAATTCACAATCAGGCAAAGGTGGAGCGGCGTTTATTATGGCAAATAACTTTGGCTATAATTTCCCTAAAAGAATGCACCCTGAGTTTGCAAATTTAGTTCAATCACAATGCGAGAAAGAGGGTCGTGAACTTCTACCAAATGAACTTCTTTTTGTATTTGAAAAAGAATATTTATATGTTCCTAAAAAGTACGAAATAGTAAGACATAAAACAAGTGAGAAAAATAACGGTCAAGTTCACCACGTAGTATTTAATGGTGTTGTTAATGTCCGTGAAAATGATAAAGTTACTCAAAAAGAAATCAATGGCGTAGGTAATGGTCCTATCGACGCATTCTTTAACGCTATGAAAAGCATCGGCGTTGATTGCTATAAGTTCTTATCTTACCATGAACACGCAATAGGCAGTGGTTCAGACGCCAAAGCTATCGCTTATATAGAGTTACTTATGAAAAATGGTAAAAGTATATTCGGTGTTGGTATTGAAAGCAATATCAATTTTGCATCAATAAGTGGCGTTTTAAACGCTATCAATAGAGCAAATCATCTTTTGGCTAATTCTTAATTCGTTTTATAATTTTATACTCAACAAAAAATTATAAATACGTAATTTGTAATTCTTATTTAGTTACTGTATTTTAAAATTGTAATAATAAACGAAAATTTTTCAATGCGTAATTTGCAATTCATATTTCGTATTTTAAATTGTTGCGTGTATTTATTATCTTGTTATTTACAAAAAAAAAGAACGAATTTATATTTAAAAATATTATCAACGTTACTTCAATTCGTGGTGCTTTAAACGCTATTAATAAAGCAAATCGCCTCTTGGCTAATTGTAATTCTTAATCATAATTTTTATTGCAAAACATTTAATTTGCAATACATAAACAAAGAACTGCAACTATAATTTTTTGTTTATGCAATTAAAATTATCTAATATTTGTAACACAACTCCTTTATTAACATAGTATGTATTGTGGAAACACAAAAACAACTAATAAAGGAGTTTTTCTTATGTCAATGCCTAGTATCCCTAGTTTAGACCCTACAATTGCTGTTACCAGAGATGACGCCATTAATATTATTCTTTCTTCTATAGGTATGGAAGAATTAAGTTTGGCTCATATATTAAACGCTGAAGCTGAAAAAATCCAATTCGCTTTAGGCACTCTTACCGACGACGGCGAAGCTGCTACTCTTGACGAAATAATGCAAGTTAATAGCTCTGCTAAAAAAATGTTACGTGACGTTATTAAAAACCAAATGCTAATTGGTATGAAAATGGAAGACACAGTAGAACTTGCTCAAATGGTTGCAGATGAGGCACCTGCTGAAGAAGTTCCAGTAGTTGAAGAAGTTCAAGACGCTGAAGTTTAATCTTAAA
>CAYJFG010000108.1:0-5344 GCA_964369305.1 uncultured Eubacteriales bacterium | reverse complement strand
ATCTAAAAATATATTTTTTTGGAGCTAGGTGTTACCTATCATTGATTATTTAACAGTTTTTTAATTACGCATTAAAAAAAGGTCTTGACATATTTGAAATTAAATGTTATACTAATCATACCTCAAAAAGGGGTTTATTTTTTTGTACGATTTTTGAGGGAGGCTAAATATTACCAGCAAAATTTGGAGGTGCCGTTAATGAGAGTAAAGATTACTTTAGCTTGCACAGAGTGTAAACAAAGAAACTACAACACAATGAAGAACAAAAAGAACGATCCTGACAGATTAGAAATGAAGAAACATTGTAGATTTTGCAGAAAACATACTCTGCACAAAGAAACAAAATAAGATTGCGGAGGAATGAGAGATGTCTGAAAAAAAAGCAAAAAATGCTCCTAGTACTAACAAATTTAAAGACATATTGTCTAAAATTGCAAAGTACTTCCGCGGTTGCAAAGGCGAAATTAAAAAAATCACATGGCCAACACCTAGAACTGTATTTAAAAACACAGGTATAGTTATAGCTGTTATAGTTGTTATTGGTTTATTTATTTTTGGTCTAGATATGGGTGTTACAGCTCTTTTAGAACTTGTAATGGACGTATCAAGTGCAACTTAATATCATACCTGTAAGGAGGAAATGACTTTGCCAGATCAAGAGAATGCAAGATGGTTTGTTGTTCATACTTATTCAGGGTATGAAAATAAAGTTTCCTCAACGCTTGAAACTACAGTAAGAAACAGAAATCTACAAGAGTATATTCAAGAAATAAAAGTACCTACTGAAACAGTCGTTGAAATAGACGGCGACAAAACAAAAGAAGTAGAAAGAAAATTATTTCCAGGATATGTTTTTATTAAAATGATTAAAAACGATATTACATGGTTTGTAGTTCGTAACATAAGAGGTTGCACTGGCTTTGTTGGTGCATCATCTACTGAACCTGTTCCACTATCTGATGAAGAAGTAATTAGAATGGGTGTAGAATCAAAAGTAGTAAAAGTTTCTTTTGCAGTAGGCGATAACGTAAGAGTAACAGATGGACCGTTAGAAGACTTTGTAGGAGTTGTTGAAGAGATCGACATTGAAAACAATTGTGTTAAAGTTACTGTATCAATGTTTGGTCGTGAAACTTTAGCAGAACTACAGTTAAGTCAAGTAGCAGTAGTAGAAGAATAAAAACAAGTAAGGTAGCCGAGTAAAATCGGTTTATTATTAGCAAAAGTAGGGATTATTCCCTTGTGGGAGAAACGGCAAAAATACTTTTAATTTGCGTTTCGCTTAACCACGAAAATTGGAGGTATAAACATGGCTCAAAAGGTAACAGGCTATATAAAGCTACAAATACCTGCTGGTAAAGCTACACCAGCACCACCTGTAGGACCAGCTTTAGGTCAACATGGTGTAAACATTATGGCGTTTACAAAAGAATTTAACGAACGTACAAAAAATGACGTTGGTTTAATAATTCCAGTTGTAATCACAGTATATGCAGACCGTTCTTTCACATTCGTGACAAAAACACCACCTGCAGCTATACTAATTAAAAAGGCTTGCGGAATTGAAAAAGGTTCAGGCGTGCCAAACAAAACAAAAGTATCAAAAATCACCCGTGAGCAAGTTCAAAAAATTGCTGAACAAAAAATGCCAGACTTAAACGCAGCTAGTCTTGAAACAGCTATGAGTATGATAGCTGGAACTGCTAGAAGCATGGGCATAGAAGTTGTTGATTAATTAATTTGAATAAACTCAGGTGGGAGGAAAGCAATCCGATTTACCACTTATTAGGGAGGAAATATACCAATGAAACACGGAAAAAAATATGTTGACAGTGCAAAACTAGTTGACAGAGCAAAACTTTATGACACAACAGACGCATTAGACTTATGCGTTAAAACAGCAACAGCTAAATTTGACGAAACTGTAGAAGTTCACGTAAAATTAGGTGTTGATAGCAGACACGCAGACCAACAAGTAAGGGGTGCTATTGTACTACCTCACGGAACTGGTAAAAGCGTTAAAGTACTTGCAATTTGCAAAGGCGAAAACGAAAAACTTGCAAAAGAAGCTGGTGCTGAATTTGTAGGTGCTGAAGATATGACACAAAAAATTCAAACTGAAAACTGGTTTGATTTTGACGTTATCATCACAACACCAGACATGATGGGATTAGTTGGTCGTCTAGGTAAATTACTAGGACCTAAAGGCTTAATGCCTAACCCAAAAGCAGGTACAGTTACAACAGATATAGCTCGTGCTATTACAGAAGCTAAAGCTGGTAAAATTGAGTACCGTCTTGATAAAACAAATATCATTCACTGCCCAATTGGTAAAGTATCTTTTGGAACAGAGAAATTACAAAAAAACTTCGATACACTTCTAGGTGCTATTGTTAAAGCTAAACCATCTGCAGCTAAAGGTCAATATATTAAATCTTGTGCAGTAGCAACAACAATGGGTCCTGGTGTTAGAATTAACTACAACAAATTTGAAGCTTAATTTTTGTTGAAAATTTAAAATTTAAAAATATACTTGACAAAAGGCTACACTTTATGTTAAAGTATAATAGTTGCTGTTCTTTCCAAAGACAGCAGGTGCATTGTGCATAAAGGGTAAAACCTACCTGCCGAGGTATAGAAAGTAGAAATTTTAAAAGTATTTTTATATACTTTAATTTTACTATGTATCTTATTCCTCTTACAGGTTTACCTTGTAAGAGGTTTTTTATGTGCAATATAAATTACAATACATTGTGGAGGTGAATATATTGCCAAGTGAGAAAATTTTGGAACAAAAGAAAGCAGTCGTAGACGAGCTTGCTTCTAGACTTGAGGGTTCTGTAGCCGGTGTACTTGTAAACTATTCAGGTATTACAGTTGCTGATGATACAAAACTTAGAAAAGAACTAAGAGAAGCTGGTGTTCAGTACTCTGTTGTAAAAAATACTCTACTTTCAAGAGCGGCTCAAAAAGCTGAAATTGACGGTTTAGACCCTGTTTTAGAATATACAACAGCTCTTGCTACAAGTACTGATGACTATGTTGCAGCTGCTAGAATTTTATCAGCATATGCAGATAAAAACAAAAAGTTTAAAATCAAATCAGGTTACGTTGATAAAAATGTAATCGATGCGACTGGTGTACAAAACCTTGCTAAATTACCTAGCAAAGAGGTACTTATTGCTCAAGTTCTTGGAGGACTTAACGCTCCTATCACTGGTTTTGTTACTGTTCTTAACGGTAATATCCGTGGCCTTGCTTGCGTTTTAAACGCTATAGCAGAAAAAAAACAAGCTGAAGCTTAATAAAAAAGTTTTAGATTGTAATAAACAAACGCATTAAAAATAAAAAATATATTTAATTAAAATTTTGGAGGATCATATTATGTCAGATAAAGTAGTACAATTAATCGAAGAAGTAAAAGCTCTAACAGTTTTAGAGTTAAGTGAACTTGTAAAAGCATTAGAAGAAGAATTCGGCGTTTCAGCAGCAGCTCCAGTAGCAGTTGCAGCAGCAGCAGCTCCAGCAGCGGCAGCAGTTGAAGAAAAAACAGAATTCGACGTAATCTTAAAATCAGCTGGTGCTGAAAAAATCAAAGTTATTAAAGTTGTAAGAGAAATCACAGGTTTAGGCTTAAAAGAAGCTAAAGCTTTAGTTGATGGTGCTCCAAAAACTTTAAAAGAAGCAGTAGCTAAAGATACAGCTGAAGAAATCAAAACTAAACTTGCTGAAGTTGGTGCAGAAGTAGAAGTTAAATAATTTTATTTAACATAATTTCTATTTTTATTTAGTATTTAAGGCAACCTCTATTTTGAGGTTGCCTTTTTGTGAATGTTAAAAAGAATGGTATCAAATATTGGATAAATGATAAATTATTTATTTCTTCGTCACTCTTTAGTCGATATGGCGTTAAAGATTAATTTATCGCCGTCCATTTTGATTTTGATAGAATCAATAGGATTTAAGGTGTTATAGGATTTCTCCCTACGTCTCTTATACTCAATTACCTTTAAGCCATCTATATGAAACTCTATCTTTATGTCAGAGTTTTTGGAAGAGATAGCGTTTTCTTTTTTGTATTTAACAGCGTCAGTTGTTCTAATTATATGTTCAAATTTGTTTTTTCCTAGTTCTTTCTCTTTTTGTTCAAAATGCCATAAAGCAAATAAAGCAATAAGTATTATTACAGCCGAAGCTAAATAGTAAATGAATTTATAATTGGAAAAAATTAAACAATCACTAAGCCAAATAGATAAAATCGTGACAGCAACAATTAGTACGAGAATAATAAAAATACCTATTCTATATTTCATTAATATTTTTCTCCTTTCGCTTCTTCTTTAACACGTTTCCATTCATGTTCAAGAATTTTTCTAGTTACATCTAATAAATCTATAGTTAAATTTTTTTCGTCTTCTGTTTTATTAGTAAATAAGTTTTTAGATAACATATCAAAAAGCACTTCGTTATACTCATTCCCGTATTTAGTAATATCTTGATTTAGTCTAGTCATAAGTTTTGCTTTTGCCTTTTCTCCTTCGTAAATCATATTACAGATATATTCATCATTTTTACAAGGTGTTTCAGAATTGGTTTTGCACGCAGTGTTGTATTTGTGAGTGTGGATACATTCAATAGTAGCAACTATAATGCTGATTTCCTCTCTAAATCCTTGTATCCATTCCATACGGTTCTTAGAAACAGTTTCGGCGAACAGTTGTCTGTAATTAAAACGTAAAACCAATATTGGGGCAATAGCGCCTATTAAAGCACCGACTAAAGCCCCTAAAAAAGAACTATCCATTTAAAACATCTCCTTAATTTTTATTTTTTCTGTTTGCTATTTATCTGCATATTCGATTAAGCATAGATTTATTATGGGTTTAAGATAAAACATAACGGCGATACTAACACAAGTTTTTTCTGATGCGATATTGCAAAGAGTGCGTCTGTTATAGTGAAAAACAAAAAACAATAGAAATTCTTAAATTTTGTTATAAGAAGAATTTTTACATAAAAATAAATTAGTACAAAATTATTATATCATAGATTAAAATAATTTTGGTGAAAATGTGAAATAATTGTCTTGTTAAAGCGTAGAATATTTGATGTAATATTTGTGAAAAAACACAAAATGTAAAAGTTGTTAATAAAGGGCTACCTTATGTAGTTGACCGTTGTTGAAGTTACACACAAAATGAAAAGCAAAAAATTGTAGGGCAAGAGTTCTATTATTGCCGTGGATAACGCACATAATATAAATTTTTGTTGTAGAGATAACTCTGCGTAGTAATGCCATAAACTTAAAAAAACAACAAATATCTACTCAAAAACCTTAAGTTCG
>CAYJFG010000107.1:2465-5578 GCA_964369305.1 uncultured Eubacteriales bacterium | reverse complement strand
AATAATTAAATTGATTATGCAGCGATTTCATTTTCATTTTTTTGTGTTAGCTTGCTTACTACGAATACAGTGACACCATTACATAAACTTCCCACAATTACAGGGTCTATAGATCCTGAAATGCCTGTTGCTAAGCAGATAAGAGAAGTTATTCCGCCTACAGCCATACCAGAGTTAACGCCTTTAGAAGTAGTGCCTTTCCAGAAAAGTGTAGCTACTAGAGGGAAAAACATACTAGAGCCATATAATGTAGTTGTGAAGCTAAACATGCTCATAACTTGTGGTACATATAAAGCACCAGCAACAGCAACAGCACTCCATACAACAGTTGCAACACGTGAAACTTTAACTTGTTGCACCCATATTGTTGCAGTTGAAAAAACAACAGCAATTAATGCACTAATAGCAACACCACGTAGCATTGTAGGGAAAATAGTTAGGAATATAGTTGGAAGTGTGCTTTCAGGATTTGCGATGCTAGTATTCAATACAGGTATTAATATAAGTGTTGAAATTAGTGTAATACCAGGAACTATAAAGAATGATGCAATTCCACCCCAGTGAGATTTAGTTGCAACTCGTTCTGTTTTTGCAGCTAGAGTATTACCAATGTAAGCTATATTAGTTGAAGCAGTGAAGCAATATTTAACTATCATGCCAAGAACAGCTGAGAAACCAACACCAGTGAACCAGCCTGTATGGGTTGAAGGTAATAATGAAAGATTATCAAGTGCAGGACCTACACCACCAGTGTAAGAGAATGTGAAGATAGGTAAAAGCACTACGAACACCACAACAAGAACAAAGAAATTTAATGAGCCTGTGTATGCGGAAGAGTATAATCCGCCTTTAAATACCATTGCAATCATTAAGATAGATAATAGTATGGTAAGTAAAGTGTAATCTATATTTAGATTAAGAGCGCTACTAAGAGTATGGAACATATTTGAAAGTCCGATTGTTTGCGTTGCAAGAGCTGGTACAGAGAAGGCTAAACAAACAATAGAAGCGAATAATTTTGATTTTGTGCCAAATTTTTTGCCAAAGATATCAGAGATACCTGTAGCACCTGTTGCGTATATGCGTTTAGCCATTAATGCAAGAATAATCCAGCCAACATTCCATCCGATTATTGCCCAATAAGCTCCAACGCCGAATTTCATAGCATCAGACGCAAGACCTAATGTTGAAGTGGAACCAATTGCAGCTCCGCCTAGAGAACCTATCATAACTATCATACCAAGTCCACGGCTACTAGTTGAAAAATCTTTGGCATTTTTAACTTTTTTTGAAGCTAAGATACCAACAACGGCTACAGCAATTACATAAATGCCGATTGCTAAAAAGTCTAAAGTTGTAAACATAATTAATTTTCTCCTTTTAATTTAAAATAGTTTCATACGATTAAGTTATATTTTAATGCTTATAGTGAATTGATGCTAAACAATAAAAATTCTAAAGTCTATTATCAACATCTTTGTGAGCTGTCACTTGAACTTCAATTAGCCATTCCTCTTTGTAAAGTGTAGCTCCAACGGTAGTGCGACAAGGTTTGCAATTTCCAAAAAACTCAACATAAGTTTCGTTAAAATTAAGAAAATCTCTTTTAATGTCTTGAAGAAATACAGTCATATTGATTATATTTTCAAGTTTGTAGCCAGAATTTGATAAAAGTTGTTTAACATTTTTTAAACATTGCCTTGTTTGTGCTTTGATTTCATCACCCACAATAGCACCATCGTCATTAAGTGCTAATTGTCCGCTCGTCATTATTGAGTTATCAAAGGTGATGCTTTGTGAATATACAGTTGTTTTTTTCACGTTTGATTCATCCTTTCAAAATTTATTGTAACTATAGTATATAATCCTTCGAAATAAACAGCAAGGCGATATATCAATTTGAAAACTTTAAAATCGACCAATTTAAAAGTAAGTGCAAAAAAATATTGCACTTACTTTTAAAAGTTTAAATCCCGAGTTTTTTTAACCGGTATTGTAGGTTTTGTCGTGAAACACCAAGATCTTGCGCTGCTTTTGAAATATTGTGATTATTTTTTTCCATTGCAAGTGAAATAGTTTGATGTTCAGCGTGATTCAAAGCATCACTTAACGTAGAATATTTTATAGGCGATGAAGATTTAGAAATATTTTTTTCATGTGAATTTTTTATATGAAGAGGTAAATCATGAATTTCAATGGTATTGCTATCACACGACAATATTAAGGATTGTATGGTGTGAAACATTTCAATGTAATTACCATACCAATCATAAAGCACAAGATGCTGATAAGCAGAAAGTGAAAACTTAATATCTTTTTTCATTTTTTTAGTGTGATAACTTGCTAGTGAATTTATATAAAGAGAGATATCACCTTTACGAGTTTTTAAATCTGGCAAGAATAAATAAACCATATTTAATTGATAGAATAGTTCGATTGAAAGTCGTTTAGAACGTAAAATTTCATCAGGAGTTTGATTAAACAAGGTGATGATTTTTATAGGATTATTACTTAAAAATTCGCATAGCTTTAATTGAACTTCTGTGGTAAGATTTTCAACTGCAGAAAGAACTAAAATAGAATCCCCTAGACTATGGAGTAATCCATTTTTCTCATCGCCAACATCTCCAAAAAGAAGATTTTTTTGCATTGCAGGTTCAATTGACATGATATTTAACTCAAAAAAATTTTGCCCTTTGTTAACTTTACGAGAAATAAACTTTGCAATCTCTTTAGATTCACTACCATCGGTAGCAAATATTGAAATATTATGAAATTTAGTTAGTGAGTTTTTGATTTTCTGACTATTTTGCTTCATTACATCACTTTGGAAAGGATATTCACAAAAATCAATTGCTAAAATATCATCTGCATTTTTAGATTCTTCAAACATTTGGCCGATAACATTATTCGCCATTATTCTTGCGTCAGTAAATGTTCTGCAAATGGCATAAGCGCCGATAATGTCAGAGCCATCAATCAAAGGATATGTATCTTTTAAAACATCAACGGTTTTCCCAAGGATAGTTGTGTATTTTTGCCTATGCGAAAAAACAGGTTTTTTTGTTTTCATAACTTTTCGTAGAGTACTGCCTTCGAAATCAAAATTATAA
>CAYJFG010000107.1:0-2455 GCA_964369305.1 uncultured Eubacteriales bacterium | reverse complement strand
CTACCTATAACTTTTTCTGCTGGAAGTTCATCAAGCAAGCTGTATGCCTCATTATATAATATTATTTTTCCGCGTTTATCGCAAACAATTACACCCTGCTTCATGTCTTCAATCAAAAGTTCTAACATGTAAAGTCGTTTAGTATCAAGCATATTAACTAAAAACTCCTTTCGTTATTGGTTGATTTAACGCAAAAATATTTTGCGCTAATAATCGTTAAATAGAAAATTTTTTTTGCATATAATATATAATTGTAAAATATGATATAAGTCTGATTTTAAATATATTAAAGCATGTAGTGTTTTTATTATATTTAATATAACGCCAATTAAGATGTTTAATTTAAATTGATAATAATTAAATTATAAAACAGTCTGTCGAAGGTGTCAATATATTTTAGGGTGATGATTAATGAAAATAATATTTATGAAATTTAATCAAATTGATTAGGTTTTTAAAGTGATGGTGAAAAAGGACGATTAATAAACTATGTTAGTGAGTTTTAATTTTTCATCGTTAATTTTGTAAAATAGGTTGTCAAAAATTGATATGCTGTAAACAAAGAGTAAGAGAGATTAAAAAAGGGAGTTTCCATTTTGGAAACTCCCTTTTTTAAAATTAGATGTTTAATAAACGAACCCAAATTATACTTAAGTGAACCACAGTAATCTCTTTCTGTGATTTGAAATTTACTTATCTTTTCTTAAGTTTCTTAAATGCATATAAATAGTGTTTTTACTAACGTTCAATTCATTAGCTGTACTTAAAACACTATCTTTTAAATTGAATATGCCTTGATCATAAAGTCTTTCAACTACTACTTTCGTTTTGTGAGATGCAGGGATTGTGCTATCTTGCATCACAGCATCAATTACTGATTTATAAGATGAATCAACTAAGTCAGAAGCTGTTTTATGATAATTTTCGTTTAATATAGAGCTGATACCAACAGTAGCTGGTAGAATACTCTCCATTATTGTTGCAAATGGCATATTTAAATAAAAGTTCATACATAAAAGACCTATAACTTTATTGTTGTTACCACGAATGGCAATAGTTGTTGATTTTAAAGGCTCATTAAACCGATTCACACTGTGATAAGAAATAAAATCTGCACTATGGCACTCCTCAATTTTATGAAGCATATTTAAAGCTAAGTCAGTTATCGGAGAACCGACAGTTCTGCCTGTATGTTCGCCATTAATAATGGCTATGACAGATGTTTCGTAATTTTCAAGGCTGTGCAACACAATTTCATATCCTTTACCTAGATAATCAGCGAGACCATAAACTAACACTTTGTATGAATTTAATATTAACTTATCCTCGAAAGAAAATTCTTCTGTTATTTGTTTCACTGTTCAAATCCTTTCCATGTATAATATTTAATAAGGTGATTATACAAATTTATTTTTTTATAGTATTTATTATTGCAGTTGTCAATTCAGAGTCATCTATTGTTGGTATTATATTCTCTGAAGTTAATTCACTGGTTTTTAATAAATCTGCAATAGCTACGCTAATAGATAATTTCATTTCATTTGAAATGCACTTTAAATTAGAGTCTAAAGCGATTTTTATTATTGCAGGCAATGGAGTGATATTAGCGATATAGTTTGGCGTAAGTATTGTGCCAGTGCTCATTATTTTAACACCGTTGGAAACAGAGTCGCTATATGTTTTTTCAGGGTTGCTTGTGCCCATTGCAAACACTATTGGATTTTGTGCCATTAGTTTAACATATTCTGGTTCGAATAATATCCCAATGAAAATATCGGTGTTAATGAGGGCATCCTGTAAACTGCCTTTTTGGTTATTTAAATTTGTTATTTCACATAATTCTATCTTGTGATCTGTAATTCCAACAGGTCTTGATTTATGTAATATACCGTTTTCATCGCATACTATAACTTCTTTAATTCCTGCAAAAACTAACAGTTTGATTATTGCGGTGGCAGTAACACCTGGACCACAGATAACGGCTTTGCTGCTTTTTAAATCTTTATTTACTAACCTCAGACCATTTAAAATTGCAGATAACAATACTATAGCAGGACTGTGCTGATTGTCATGATATATAGGGATACTAAGACTGTTTTGAAGTTGATTTTCTATTTCAAAGCATTTAGGTGCAGCTATGTTTTCTAAACAAATAGCATCAAAATTTGGTGCAAGACCTTTTATTATATTTACTATTTCATCTGTGGTATCTGCATCTATTGCAAAAGGGCTTGATTGTATATCAGTTGTTTGCTTTAATAACTGAGCTTTTTCTTTAACAGAAATTAAACCTTTTTCTAAGGCAGACTTTTTTTCATTGCTGAGTGATGAGCCATCAGTTATAATTGCTACGCACTTTTCGTGGAAAGCCATAAATGTTCTCCTAACTGTAATGAAATAAATTGTATTAAACTGGATGAATTAATGAACTATTGTTCAATCTAAAATATTTGAT
>CAYJFG010000106.1:1106-5578 GCA_964369305.1 uncultured Eubacteriales bacterium | reverse complement strand
TCTCATCATATCAATAAATGATATGATGAGAAAATTATGTGTTATTTAAATTTAACAGTACACTTATGGGTATTGTAATCTAAATGAAGAATCAACTGTAGTACTACCTCGAAGAACACCTACGTAAGGACGTCCGACAGGCAAAGCATGGTAGTAAGTAGCTATCTTTGAGCTACTTCCTGTTTGATATTTGTCTAACCTGAACTGGTTATAATTATAACAAATATTCATTTTGTAGTAACCATTAGAAGTTGATGAGGGAATAGTTCTACCTACTAGACCTGTTGCAGCATATGTTTGAGTATACGAATTTGTTTGCCCACGTGTTGCATTTGCTGATGATGAAACTAAATCTGCAACACCAATACTTACGCCTATAGTGTTACTAAAATTAAATGAAGTTTGAGAAGAATAGCTATTGGAAATAGAATATGTTAAAGATGTTGAGCCGCCGTTTTGTCTGTGGTATATTATTGGGCAAAGAGGCTTGTTGTGAAATACGTGGGTTAAGGAAGCATTGAACTGGTAGATCTTGTATGTATAGTTTGTTTGTCCAATTCCTAAAAAACCACCTTCATTACGGGTGAAATATTTATTAGTGTAATAATACAAAGAGGAATTCGCAGTTGCTGGAATAATTGAAAGTGAACAAATGATTACTAATGCTAGTAATGTGCATATTATTCTGAGTTTTTTCATTGTAATGTCTCCTTTAAAATATATTGATGTTTTGTACTAGTATTGCTTGTAAAACGCGTTAAACAATTGTGCTAAATATTAACACAACTACATTATACATTATATTCACTTGAAAATCAATACATATAACAAAAATTGTTAATTTTGACGAAATAAAAATTATATTTAGTGATATAATTTCAATTGTTGTATAAATTTACGCTTTTTTAGTAAAAATTTTTTAAGAAAATAATGTGAATAACATAATTTTTGTAAACTATGCTATGATATGAATAAAAATGCTATAATTTAAAGCTATCATATTTTTAAATCAATATTCTTTTTTTAGCTTCTATACTATTAATAATAAATTTAAAATAAAAAATGAGTGTTTTCTAAAAAAGGAAAGCACTCATTTTTTTAATATTGAAATTTAAATTTTACGTTCTACCAAATTCCTCTAAAATTAACTCTTTATTATGTTCTAAAGCCCAATTTATAGTCCATTGGCTTGTGAATAGAAGTAAAAAGTTGCCTTTTAAATCTTGAATTTTTTTAGTGTCCATTGATAAGTCAAGTGCTTTAACATCAATTTCTTCATTTCCAATCCATCTAATAAATTGATAAGGCAAACCACTCATAATAATATCAACATTATATTCATTTTTAAGTCTATGTTCAAGAACCTCAAATTGAAGAGTACCAACAACGCCAACAATTACTTCTTCCATACCAGAGCCAATCTCTTGGAAAATCTGTATAGCTCCCTCTTGAGCAATTTGGCTTATACCTTTAACAAATTGTTTTCTTTTCATAGTGTCTTTTTGCCTAACTAAAGCAAAATGCTCAGGGGCAAAAGTTGGAATACCTTTAAACATAAATTTTTTGCTAGGTGAACAAATTGTATCTCCAATTGAAAAAATACCTGGGTCAAAAACGCCTATAATATCACCAGCGTACGCCTCGTCTATAATTTCTCTTTCTTGAGCCATTATTTGTTGAGGCTGAGAAAGTCGCATTTTTTTATTGTTTTGAACATGGAAAACTTCTGCATTTTTTTCAAACTTGCCTGAACATATACGCATAAAAGCAATGCGATCTCGATGTGACTTATTCATGTTTGCTTGAATTTTAAAAACAAAAGCGGAAAAGTTGTTGTCTGTTGGGTCTACAACTGAGTCTACAGTTTCACGAGGTAGTGGGGAGGTGGTAAGTGTTAAAAACTCTTTTAAAAAAGGTTCAACACCGAAATTTGTTAAAGCTGAGCCGAAGAAAACAGGAGTTAATTTACCGTTTCTTACTTTGTCAAGGTCGAAACTATCTCCAGCGATGTCTAAAAGCTCAATATCTTCTAAAAGTTGGTTTTTGAAACTTTTTCCAATTTCCTCTTCAAGTTTACTATCATCTAAAGAAAGCTCAAGACTTTCAACTTCTTTTTGACCGTTATTAGCAGTAAAAGAAAGCATTTTTTCGTTTGTTCTATCATAAACGCCTTTAAATTCTTTACCGCAACCGATAGGCCAGTTAATAGGATATGTATTAATTCCCAGTACATTTTCAATATCCTCTAATAATTCAAAAGGCGATTTTGCCTCACGGTCCATTTTGTTGACAAATGTTATAATAGGTATATTTCTAAGCAAACAAACTTTAAACAGTTTTATGGTTTGTGCCTCAACACCTTTTGACGCATCAATTACCATAACAGCACTATCAGCTGCCATTAAAGTTCTGTAAGTATCTTCTGAAAAGTCCTGATGTCCTGGAGTGTCAAGGATATTTATACAAAAATTATCATACTCAAATTGCATTACAGAAGAAGTTACAGAAATACCCCTTTGTTTTTCAATTTCCATCCAGTCAGAAACGGCGTGTTTTGAAGATTTTTTGCCTTTTACTGAGCCAGCTAAGTTTATAGCACCACCATATAAAAGTAGTTTTTCGGTAAGTGTTGTTTTGCCTGCATCTGGGTGGGATATTATGGCAAAAGTTCTTCGTTTGTTTATTTCGTTTACAAAGTCTTGCAACTTCATTCCTCCTAAATTAATTATGCGTTACTAGTATAGTATTGTACTATTTTTTAAGTATACTTGTCAATTATTTTTCTTATTTTTGGATTTAGAAATTAAAGTTTTTAGTCCCATTATAATTAAAAGACCACCAAAAATTTTAGATAAAAGGCTACTATCCATAATTTTAGATATTTCAACACCTACTAAAGCACCCACAACACCAAAAATGGCAAAAGGTATTGCTACACGCCACTTAACCAATTTATCTTTAGAGTATATTATTAAAGATAGAATGGCACTTGGAATAAAAAACAACAAATTTATCCCTTGTGCGGTGTGCTGTGGTATGGAGGTAAACAATGTTAAATAAATAATCAAAACACCGCCACCACCAAAGCCTAAAGACGTTAAAAGCCCTGCCAATATACCTATTATAATATTCATCGCATTATTAGGCGAACGCCTGCCCAAAGCATAAATATGGCAAAAACTTTTTTAAGTATAGTGTCGTTTAATTTTTTTAGTAGCCACGTACCTATTAAAGCACCGATTAAACCCCACCACATATAAGGTGTGGCATCTTCAAAAGCAACTTTTCCACTTAAAAAGTAGCTAATTGCACTAGTAATGCATATTGGCAGAATAATGGCTAAACTAGTTGCATGAGCGTTTTTAGTTTCAATTTGACGATTGAGCATTGGCACTGCAACCATACCACCGCCTGCACCTAGAAGTCCGTTAATAATACCTGTGATAAATCCAAAGACGCAAGATAAAGCTTTTATGCCTTTTTTCACAAAACACACACCCTTTTAATTAGTATAATAATTATTGTAAGAACTTTGGTTGAATTTATTCATACGTAAAATTTGTTTTTATTTGACTTTATTTGTCGAAGAGAATAAAAATTAAAAAAATAAATATTTTTTCATTAATAATTATTGATTTTTGTTGGAAAGTATGTTATTATATACGTATAAAAATTTTAGGAGGTCTATTATGGAAAAATATCTTTCAATCTTACTAGTAGAAGACGACAACGCAGTATGTAAAAAATTTGTAGATTTAATTGATCAGTCAGATTTTTTTAGTTTAGCAGGTGTTACAAATAATTCAATAAAAGCTATTGAATTAACAAAAGACACCCAACCTGACGCCATCATTCTTGACTTAGAACTTCATCAAGGTTCAGGCAGCGGGTTAGATGTCTTAAGAGAGCTAAAAAGCCTTCCGTTAGCTAAAAAACCATTCGTACTAATCACTACTAATAATACTAGCCCAACAACATTTAGAATAGCTAGACAATTTGGTGCTGACTTTATATTAACAAAATATCAAGATAATTATTCTGAAAAATATGTTCTTGATTTTATTCGCTCATTACCTAGCGTTAAGAAAAATACAGAGACTGAAGGAGTTTCGTCACAAACTTCTGAAGAACAATCTCCAGCTTTTCTTGAACAACGTGTTAAACGTCAAATTTTAGCAGAATTTGATAATATCGGTATTAAGAGAAAATTTGTTGGTCATAGATACCTAATTGAAGCTGTTATAATGACAATTCAAAATCCAAGACCTAATATATCTTCTTATCTTGCGGTGAAACATGATAAAACAGAAAGTAGCGTTGAGCGTGCGATGCAAAATGCTATTAATAGAGCTTGGTCTTCAACAGATGTTGACGAGCTACACAAATATTATACTGCAAGAATTAGTTCAATTAAGGGAGTTCCAACACTTACAGAGTTTATATATTATTATGCAAATAAGTTTGGTCTATAA
>CAYJFG010000106.1:0-1096 GCA_964369305.1 uncultured Eubacteriales bacterium | reverse complement strand
TTAGGGTTAAAGTGACTGTTTAAATTTATATGAAAAATGTTTTAAAAAAGTGTACGATTACGTCCCACATAGTTGCCACCTCCTTATGTATATATTGTATAAAAAAAGAGGTGGCAAGTAACTTACTTTTGTGTATGTGTTTTAAGTGTCGTATGGTTTATATATGTTTATACTGATTTATTTTAGTCACTTTGTATTATTATGAGGTGCAATCCATGTTAGAATTTATTGTGAAGTATTCCATAATGATATTTAGTTCAATGTATATATTTTATAAAATTACAAATAAATCTTTTAAAACAGCTGATTTTTTCGTGAATATCTCAGTCAGTGTGCTTTCGTCTTTCGCTTGTTACTACATATGCTTAGTTATTCCATATATTAATGTATTTATTACGTCTGGTATAACTTTTTTACTACTACTAATTATTCATAAAAGACCAATACAGACTACATTACCAGCTACTATAATTTCACTTGCTATTGCATATGCAATATATTATGCAACTGTAGTAGTGTCATTTCCAATTTTATTAGCTGTTTTTTTCTTAATAAAAGATGAAGCTATACGAGTGTTCTTTGGGCAAGCGATAGTAGTTATACTTCAATTTATTGCTATTAGATACATTATGAGATTAAAAAGGTTATATTACTAATGTAACTTTTAAAAATACTGCAACTATAGTTATGAGTTTAATTATACTGTTACTTTCTTCTTTTTTTAATATAATGGATTTGGACGTTAATTTAACAGCGATCTTTTTAATTATCTTCATTACAATTGCAATTGTTTTAGTATTTAGCTTTATGAATGTTTGGTGGAGAAAATCTATAAAACTGACTTACATGGAAAAAGTTGCTTTAAGGAATGAAGAAATTTCAAAAAATTTACACGAAAGTATATTAGAAGAAAATATGCAATTAAAAGCAGAAGTTATGGGATTTTCTAAAATTATACAAAAAGATAATGAAGTAATTCCTGCCTTAAAATTTGCAACAGTAGAATGTTTGAAAATTGAAGATAGAGAAAAATCAATAATAAAAACTCAAGAATTGATTAAAAGCATAACTCAATTAGAAGATGAGAGAAAAAGCG
>CAYJFG010000105.1:5081-5625 GCA_964369305.1 uncultured Eubacteriales bacterium | reverse complement strand
AGCCTATTCCGTCTGGTTGCATATCTTCTACATAAAATTGATATTGCCCAGTAGCTTCATACAAAGACACTTTACCACGTAAAAATACATTCATGCCGTTTTTAGGTGCAAATTTAAGTTTAGAAGAGTTAAACGAAAACATAACGCATTTTACAACCGCTTTATTATCTTTTAACGAAAAATAAATATGACCTGACTTATAATTGTCAGCTAAATTTCACCTTGTATAAAAATACTAGACAAATTTTTGTCGCCATCTAAAATAGATTTAACATATAAGTTTAGTTGTGATACTGTAAGTATATTCACTTATACACTTCCTTTGCTATTATGCACGAGCAATAGAACCTAAAACACCATTTACAAACGAAGCATCTTTTTCAGTTGAATACACTTTTGTAAGTCTAACAGCCTCATTTATAATAACACCTGCTGGGTCTTGTGCCTTAAATTCATCTTTCATAAATTTAAGTTGATATACTGATAATCTTAAAATAGTAAGTGATACTTTCGATATTCTATTCTTATTCCACTTTTTTAAATT
>CAYJFG010000105.1:3735-5071 GCA_964369305.1 uncultured Eubacteriales bacterium | reverse complement strand
AGCTTCTATTATCACATCAATATCTATTACATTTTCAAGCATACCCTTAACGCAATCAATAGCAAAATCATCAATTGATGCCATTAATTTATCATCACTTTGAGCTTCTTGCAATAACTCTATAATTTCGTCTAATGAATCCTCAATAAATAGCTTTTCAAAGGCTAAAATAAATGCTTGTTCACGAGCTTTTTTTCTTGAAACGGACAATTCCATAGTTTACCATTCCTTATATAAAATTTACGTGTATATTATACCAAAAAAAACAAATATATGCAAGCAAAAGTATACCATTGCAAAACGCTATTTAATATATATAAGTTAAAAGAAGAAACACCATTAGTTTAAGAATAGATTTTCCTAAACTAATGGTGTTTAAACTAAATTTTTCTATAAAAATTTTTACTAAATATTAAGCTGATTATACTTACAACTACGGCAATAACAAATTTGTGCATAATAGAATTTACACTTATTTCTTGATTAGCTATCATTAAACTAAACATTCCATCAAGCGTTGAAAGGTTTAACATTCCAAAAAGCAAATAAAATATTGCTATAAAAAATGGCAAAGCTATATTTTTCATAATTATGCTTAAAAATAGTGTAATAAATGAGTACGCCATACTTTGAATTATAAAATATATTATGTAATTAAAATAATTCAAATCGACTGCAACCATTAATAATAACAACATAAATAATATATGAATTGTATACCATATAAATACTAATAAAACATCTAAAACAATTTGCTTTTTATATGTTTTTAATACTTCAACGCCACTTCCCTCTATATATTCTCTAAATCCAAATAATATCCACCAAATAGATAAAAAAGGTACAAACGTTTGTATCCACGTTAAACCATTCATATATGTTAATTGAATGTTTTTAGACAATGTTTTATCTAAAAACAAAGATATTGGAATAAGCAAAAACATGGTTACTATTGGAACGTAGTATAATGTCCTCATGCTTTTTAAATTATAAAATACTAGCTTTATGTTATTTAAATATTTTTTATTGCACATAAATATCCATCCTCTACTGTTGGATTTAATATTTCGCCTTTTTGATTTTCACTTGATAAAATATATAAGTATGAGGAATTATCGTCTATTTTTCTGTCTTTAATATAATAATTTCCTTTTAAGTTACTTTCATAAGTGTCCAAAACTTTATATACTTTTTCTTTTGCGAGTGCTATTATTTCCTGTTGTGTACCCATATACACATCTTTTCCCTTATCTATAATTAAAATATGGTCGCAAATCGCTTCAACGTCAGATACAATATGGGTTGAAATAATTATAGTTTTATTTTTTGATATATT
>CAYJFG010000105.1:0-3725 GCA_964369305.1 uncultured Eubacteriales bacterium | reverse complement strand
AATTAGATTTTTAAAACGCATTCTCTCTTCTGGGTCAAGTCCTGTTGTAGGCTCATCAAAAATAATTACATCTGGATCTCCTAGTATTGCTTGTGCAATTCCTGCTCTTCTTACCATGCCACCAGATAACGCACCTACTCTTGATTTAGCTTTGTCAGTTAAATTTACATACTCCAAACATCTCTTAATTTCTTCTTTTCTTTTTTCTTTTGGAACTTTTTTAATAACACAAAAGTATTCCATCATTTCATAAAGTTTAAGCTGTTTAAACATTCCAAAAGCTTGTGGTAAATAACCTACATTCTCAGTATTTATTGTAATTTTACCGTCTGACAATTCTAAAATCTTACAGATACAACGCATTAATGTTGTTTTTCCTGAACCATTAGCACCTAACAGACCATAAACCCCACTTGAAAATTCTGCATTAAAATTATTAAGTGCTGTTACTTTTTTAAAATTTTTAGTACCGTTTTCAACTTTAATCATATCTTCACCTCACTGTAAAACATACATTCCACCATCTTTTTCAAGATGATAGTTATTATCAAAGGAAGCCAACGCAATTTTTGTAGCATCTTTTAAAAATTCTTCATTATTAAGAATTAAATTATCATCTAATAATATAAAGATAAAATCTTCGTAATATTCAACAAAATCATTTTGATATACAAAATTCAAATTCGAGATATATCCTGAAGAAATAATATTATAGTCTTTTAATTCAAAGTGTGGTTCAATATTATTTTCTTTTTCAAACTCATTAATTGACTCTTGTAGTTTTTGTATACCTTTTGGTGTTAAAAGTGAAACACTATCATAGCTTTGCACACTTAATGATAATATATTATAACCATCACTACTTGTATCTACATAAAAACCTGAAAATAAGAGTAGTCCTTTTGCAGTACCTTTAAAATGGTTTTTATCTTGTGTTTCTTCTATATTAGAGTACATTTGCTTTATTGTATTTACTTTTACATCAAAATCACTTTTATAGTCTTGCTCTACTGGAATAATTCCACCTTGTGTCCCTACAATTTCATGATATCCTGCCATAGGGTAATATGGGAAAATACTTGGTAACGTTGTACTTTGATAATTGCTAGGTGTTTCGGTGTACCAACCGCTATATTTTATATGTACATATTCTAAGTCTGTTGCCTCCAATTTAAAGTAGTCACCGTCAACAGAATATGGGATATTATTTCCGTTTTCATCTTTAATTTCTTTTATCTCATAATCTCTAAATAAAGTAAAAATATAATTATTACTTTCACTAGGTGTAAGCTTCATTGTTACATTTGCATCTAATTGTCTACCAATATTTAAGTCCATTTCATACGATTTAATATTAAAATCAGCTTTTTCCTCTTTTACAGTATGTGTTTTAAAATGAACGTAATTATTCATATGTGTTGCATTCAAACTAGCTCCATCTTCAATATAACTACCACCCAGAAAATATCCAAAGAGATTAACAACACAAAGTAATAAACATATGGTTTTTAATACATAATATTTTAACTTTTTTCTCTTAAATATAGCAAAAATAAAAAATGCAATAAAAAGAAATAACCAAAATAAATTTAAATTCCACCTATATAATTCATTGCTATATCCATAATTTCTGAATAATAATGAATTTTGTCCACTAGGTAAAATACGACTAAAGAAATATTTTATTTGCCAAAAATCTACGTACGTCCTTTGTGTAGCAAGCCCAGGTATAAAATCAGAAACAGGTAACATTATAAATAAAAATAAACCTATCAAAGATAGTGAAACTATTCGGTTACATTTTAAAGCAAGCGTTATCCCCATAAAAATTGCAATCGCAGACGGTAAAAATATATATAGTATTAAAGTTAAAAACACATGAAAAACAAACAAATAGTCAAAATAGTAAGATCTAAATATTGAAAATAAGTTTAAAGCAAGTAATACTAATACAATTATAATAGGTATTGTTAGTAATAGAATTGCTACTGATTTATAAACTTTTTTCTTCTTTTCCATTATAGATTCAATAATATTTGATTTCTTTATTAAGAAAGTGAATTCATATGATAAATAAAGTAGCAAAAAAAATAACGTTACTGAAATTTCAAATGATAATCGAAATGTTGAAATGGGGTCTACATACCTAGTAAAAGCTACTATAATTCTATAAATTATATAAAATAGATATACTAAAATGGCAATAATCGGTACAATTAATCTTACAGTTTTTAACAGTAATTTCAAATTTTTCATATACATGAGATATACCTCCTGATTTTTATAAAACACAATGTGGGAATTGTGTTTTTTTAGTACAATATTATTTAGCTTCTATTTTTCCACCTGCGTAAATTCCAGTACCTAACCACCAAAAAGAACTCATATGCCCCTTAAAAGTGGTCTTTGAACTAACTTTAAGTGTCCATGGTGTAAATGTATTTTCTTGCTCACCAGGTTCAGCAAACCATTGAGCTATTGAAATCCAGTTACTACTTCCAGGATCTTGATACTTATACGAAAAATTCACGCCATCTTTAGAATTAGTATGATTATATAGCCTTAACGCTCTTCCTTGAGTATATCCTGATAAGTAGTAATGTGCATCTGTTTGATCTGCATACAGATAAAAATTTGCAACTACAGCACTTGCTGATACTGACGAAATAGAAATTAATAAAACAACCATTAACAATAATAAAGCAATTTTTCTTTTTGATTTACGAAAAGCAGTCATAAAAAGACCTCCTTAAAAATATAATATAAATTAAAACTTTTTCCCCACATATGTATGATAACACGAAAAAGTTAAAATAACTATGATTAATCAACCACACTTTGTGACTTTTATTTCTCTTAATCATATTTTATAGTTATACGATAGCATATTAATTATGAGTTGTCAACAAAATTTAACATTTTCAGCGTTTTAACCAAATAAATTTTAAATTCTTCATTTTAAAGTAATTTTTCACTTAATAAACGCATTATATTATAAGAAATTATGAATTTTTTGTGATAAAGTTATCAACATAATTTATTTTTTTGACATCGCTATTTTTGAAATAAGTTTTCTTGCAATTTTAACATATTTACTTTCTAAGCTAATACAAAAATCCCTAGAGCAATAAAAACTGCTCTAGGGAAAATTTATATATTAATTTTTAAGCAAAATTATACTTTAAAATTAAGCGTTGATACCTGTAACAACACCTGAACCAACTGTTCTACCACCCTCACGGATAGCGAAACGTAAACCTTCTTCAATAGCGATTGGGCTAATTAGTTCAACGTCCATATCAACGTTATCGCCAGGCATACACATTTCTGTGCCTTCTGGTAAAGTAACTACGCCTGTAACGTCTGTTGTTCTGAAATAGAATTGAGGACGGTATTTGTTGAAGAATGGAGTATGACGTCCACCTTCTTCTTTTGTTAAGATATAAACTTGACCACGGAATTTTGTGTGTGGTTGAATTGAACCTGGTTTCGCTAAAACTTGACCTCTTTCGATGTCTGTTCTTTGAACACCACGTAGTAAAGCACCGATGTTATCTCCAGCTTCTGCTGAATCTAGAAGTTTTCTAAACATTTCGATACCTGTAACAACAACTTTTCTTTTCTCTTCAACGATACCAACGATTTCAACTTCTTCGTTAAGTTTTAATTGGCCTCTTTCAACTCTACCTGTAGCAACTGTACCACGACCTGTGATTGTGAATACG
>CAYJFG010000104.1:4206-5661 GCA_964369305.1 uncultured Eubacteriales bacterium | reverse complement strand
CAATGTTGTTTTTACATTATCCAAAATGCACAACTTGTCAGAAAGCTAAAAAATGGTTAGATAGCAAAAATATATCTTATAATGCAAGAGATATTAAAGAAAATAACCCAACTTTTGAAGAATTAGAGGAGTTTTACAAAAAAAGCGGACTGCCTTTAAAAAGATTTTTTAATACAAGTGGGCTTGTTTATAAATCGCTTAATTTAAAAGATAAGCTACCTACGATGAGTGAAGACGAACAATTAAAGCTACTTGCAACTGACGGTATGCTTGTTAAAACACCGAGTATAGAAGGTGATAACTTTGTTTTAGTTGGATTTAAAGAAAGTCAATGGGGAGAAAAATTATAGTTCCTATTATCTTGCTTTTATTTACATATCGTAGATTATATGATAAAATACAAGTATAGTAATTTGGAAGGTGATTTTATGGAGTTTAAAAGGGCTAGAAATGAAGAACAGTTTGAGCAGAGAGAACAAGATATAATTAACTCTGCAATGGCAATATATGAAAATTTCGGTTTTGAAGCAGTAACTATTAGTAGAATTTCAGAAAACACAAAATTCACAAGACCTACAATTTACACGTACTTTAAAACAAAAGAAGAAATAATGTTAAAATTAACAGCAATTTATCTTAAAAAATTCGTAACTTGTTTTGAAAAAAAGCTAACAACTGATTGCAAAAAAGATAATGAATTTATTGCAACGGCATTTACTAACACATTTTTAGAAGTTTCTGAGTTTATCCACTTATATACAGTGCTTTTTTCTATTATCGAGAAAAATGTATCTGTTAAATCACTTGCAGATTTTAAAGTAGAAGCTGTAGGATATCAAACTACTTTAGCGTACTTATTAAAATCTATTTACACAAAAGCAAGCGACGAAGATATTTATAATTTTTTAATTTTTTGTCTTTGTTTTGCAAGTGGTATTTGCCCTATGAGTGAAGAAAGCGAAATACAAAAAGAAGCTATTAAAATGTCGAATACAGGATACGTTACACCTGATTTTGAAAAAGTTTTTAAGGATACTTTACTCATTTATTTAGAAAAACTAAGCAATAATTAAAACCTTAAGTGCGTGACATTGGCATGGAAACCCTCCCATACTTTTGTTTATTTTTACCATAATGCGACAGCCCTTTTAGAATTAAAAAATTAACCCCTAACTTTCGCAAAAGTATGTAATAATATAAATAAATACGTTAAAAAAGTTTTTATATTTATTTATATACTTGAAAGTTAGGGGTTAAATGTGGTTAAAAATAAATAGCGAAAATTATTAACGATTATTTAAAAATGTATTTTTCGTCTATCTCGTCTTACTTCTCTAGCAACCATAACAGCCATAGCCGTTACAATTGGTAAATGTTTTTCAGACTCAACACGCATAATAAAATTATCAAAAACAATATTATATGCAGTTAAATTGAAGCGTTCGGCAATTGTAC
>CAYJFG010000104.1:0-4196 GCA_964369305.1 uncultured Eubacteriales bacterium | reverse complement strand
CACCTATTTTATCATTGATATTTTTCATTTCAAAAGTGCCGTCTGTTGTTTCCATGACGAAGTGGTCAAACATGATATTGGCTTTTTGCTCAAAAGAACCATACATTGAACCATTATAATAAAAGTCGTAATGGTCTAAAAAGTGCAAAACTTTCTTTGTCATGCGAAAAATTTCTTGTCCTGTCTTAACATTTTTTAAGGAGAAATTTTTTAAAGGATATGTACTTTGAATTTCATATATTAAATTTCCGTCATAATCTGTAAGGTAAAATTTTTGTCCGCTAAGTTTAAAATCTTCATTAAAACGATAAATTTTACCTAGATTTGTGCCGTTTGGAAATGTCTTTATATTTCCAGTTTTTACAAATTCATCTATTACTACAAAAATATCATCTATAGCAGTTTGACAAATTAAAGAATAGCATACTAAATCTTCGTCAGAAAAAATATCTACTTTTCGTGACCTTTTACTAAGCCTATTTAATTCGTTTTGTGGACCTGTGATCCATGATGTATTGGAGTTTGAACCTAAATAAAAGCTATTACCTAATTTGCGTAAAAATAAATAATCTTCATTTTCAGTAGGTCCTATAATTAAGCAAAATCCTTTTATAAGTTTAATGTTACCAAGCCAAATATCTCCAAGTATTGTGCTTTGGTTTTTAAAAGCTGTGTGTATATCTTCTATTTTAACATTTCTTGTATTTTCAATTTTTCTAGCAGAGCTTACGGAATTGTTGTAAGTTTTGTCGCTTGACATAATAAATAAAACGCAGCCTACTGCCAAAGCTATAGTGCCTAAAATAAAGAAAAGTGGTTCGTATGGCGTTTCATAACCTATAACCATTATACATAGTGCAAAAATACAAATTATAACACCAAAGATTTTAAATAAAATATTTTTCATAAATTTTTACTCTTTTCTTTCTTATTTGATGTAAAGCTTATGATTATATACAAAAAACCTAAACTACTACATTTCGTTTAGGTTTTTTATAAATTAAAATTAATAATTTAAAATTTACTCTGTTTTGTCGTCATCATGACAGCCACAATCGCAAGTTTCGTCGCAGTCGTCTTTACAGTCACAATCAAGAGCTTTAAAGTCGTCTTCCATTAAGTCTGAAAAATCGAACTCTAAATTTTCGCCACATTCAGGACAGTCAGTTTCGCCTAAAAGCAATACATCTTCTTGCAAGCGAATTTCTTCACCGCAAGTAGGGCATACAACTTCATAAAAAACATCTTCGCCGTCTTCGTCAAAATCACTACCACAACAACCACAATCGCACATTTCTTCGTCTTCGTCATAATCGTCTAAAGCACCTTCGTAAAAGTCTTCTTCCAAAAATGATAAATCCTCGTCGATTGCGTCTACTTGCTCGCAAACATCGTCTAAACATTCTTCCATGTCTGTAATTTCTTGTGCCATGTCGTCTAGTATTTCAACTATAGCATTTAAAACTTTTACATGGTCTTTGCTTTCATCAAGTTTTAGTCCATCTGTAAGCCCTTTGATGTAAGCTACTTTTTCTGTAAGTGTCATAATAAACTCTCCTTTACTTATGCACGGGACATATACTCCCCAGTGCGTGTGTCTATTTGGATCATATCACCCTCATTTACGAAAATAGGCACTTTAATTTCAACGCCTGTTTCCATAGTAGCTGGTTTAGTAACGTTTGTAGCTGTATCGCCTTTAACTCCTGGTTCTGTTTCTGTTACTTGAAGAACTACAAAGTTTGGAGGTTCTACGCCAAAAACACTGCCTTTGTAAGCAAGAACTTTACAAGTCATATTTTCTTTAACAAATCTAAAGCTATCGCCTAATACGCTTGCGTTAATTGGAATTTGCTCATATGTTTCATTATCCATAAAATAATATAAATCGCCGTCGCTATATAAATATTCCATATCTTTTCTATCAATAAAAGCTGTTGGATATTTATCGTTTGGGTTGAAAGTTCTTTCTACAACTGAACCTGTAATAACATTTCTTATTTTTGTACGAACAAAGGCCGCACCTTTTCCCGGTTTAACGTGTTGGAACTCTATAATAGACACTACTTGTCCGTCCATTTCAAAAGTAACACCGTTTCTAAAATCACCTGCTGATACCATAATTAAAAAACTCCTCCTAGAAATTCTAAAAAACTAATTCATTAAATTAACAATTTAATTTACAATATCAATTATACATATTTAAAAGCAGAAATGCAATATAAATATAGATTTATTTTAACTTTATTTACAATACTATCAAATTTTTATCAATATTTGTGAAATTTTCATACCCGCATTCAGTAATATACACCATATCTTCAATTCTTACACCAAATTTATGAGGAATATATATTCCAGGTTCTACAGTTACTACCATTCCACAGCTTAAAAATTTCTCGCATACTGGAGAAATTCTCGGTTCTTCGTGAATATTTAAGCCGACACCATGGCCAGTAGCGTGTTTGAAAAATTCTGCATATCCTGCATTTTTAATAATATCTCTTGCTATTTTGTCAAGCTCACTACATTTTATTCCAGATTTAGTAGCGTCTAAAGTTTTTAGCTGAGCGTCTAAAACTGTGTTATAAACTTTAATTTGCTCATCTGTTAAATGTTTTATACCTACAGTCCTTGTCATATCACTGTGGTAGCCGTCAAAAACTGCACCTATATCAAGCGTTACAAAGTCACCCTCTTTTACTAAGTTGTCGCTAGGAACTCCGTGAGGTAACGCTGTATTTTCGCCTGAAATTGTAATTAAGTCAAATGCGACTTTTGTAGCTCCTTGCTTTCTCATAATAAACTCTAAGTGTAACGCTATATCTTTTTCTGATACATTAGGTTTAATAAAATTTAATATTTCATTAAATGCAAATTCCGTAATTTTTTGAGCCTCTGAGATTTTTGCTTTTTCGTCAGGGCTTTTTATCAGACGCATATTTTCAAGCTTTTTGCTTAATGTACTGTCACATATTATGTAAACATCGTCTTCTTTTAAATCGTAACTTAGCCTTGATTTTTTAGAAATTGTCATATTATTATTTTCTACATAAAGAGATTTAACAAAATTTTTCTTTAAAAGCTCTTTAATTTTATCGTTTAGCGAACTGAAAATTACAACTTCTAAATGCTTTATTGTTTTTTTTGCAATAGTCATATATCTAAAATCAACAAGCAGATATGCGTTATCTTCTGTAATTAATATCACACCGTCGCAAAAGTCGTGTTTACATATGTAATGTATATTTTCTTTTGAAGTTATTAAAATAGCCTCGTTATACTTCAAAATTCCCCTTAATTTATTAATTTCACTTTTCAACTTATTACTTCCTTATCTAGTCCATTAAAAAAGCGTCAATACCTAGTTTATAAACGTTTTTAGAAAATCCAGCTATTATACCTACGCACACTTCGCTAATAACTGATTTATGCCTAAAATCTTCTCTTTTATGAACGTTTGACATATGTACTTCAATAAATGGAGTATTTACACTTGCTATTGCATCTCTTAAAGCGTAGCTGTAATGAGTTAATGCACCTGCGTTTATTATTATACCGTCAAATTTATTATAATCACTATGGATTTTATCTATTATAAAACCCTCGTGGTTTGACTGAAAAATCTCAATTTGACAATTTTTGCTTTGTACATATTCTTTTACTTCTTCGTTAATTGCTAAAGCACTATCGCTACCGTAAATGCCTTTCTCTCTTATTCCTACCATGTTTAAGTTAGGTCCTAGGATTAATAAAAAATTTTTCATCTGTTTTACCTCAGTTAATCCACATTTGAATTTTCATTTTAATTTATTTTTTTTGATTTTATTATCAAAACATTTTAAAAGTTTTCTTCTAATTTTCACAGTTGTTCCTTCGCTTTGTTTGTCGATAGGGTCTACTAATATTGATTTAATATGCATTATTTTAGCAGCAATTATATCTGTAAATATTTGGTCGCCAATTACAATGCATTTTGAAAACTTTATTTTATACTTTCTTTTTGCTCTAAAATACGCAAAAGGCGAGGGCTTTAAGCAAAATGATATATATTTTGTGTTTATGCTATTTGCAAATGGTTTTACATTTTTATCATAATTATTTGATAAAAGTATAACGTCTATATTTTTTGCTTTAATTTCATTTATCCATTTATATCAATTATCATCTACTATTTTTGAGCCGTATGGTATAAT
>CAYJFG010000103.1:0-5704 GCA_964369305.1 uncultured Eubacteriales bacterium | reverse complement strand
AAAAAGAGTATTTGCCACTTGTAGAAAGTTTTAACGGCGAATTTATAAAGCTTTCTCCATCGTCAAGTACGCATATAAATCTATTTGATACCGACTTAAACTACACCGATGACGGAGCAGACGCAGTCGCTTTAAAGTCAGATTTTATAATGACATTCGTTGAAACTGCAATGGGTAGAACACTAAACGCACTTGAAAAAACAGTTACCGATAGAGCAGTAAAGCACGTATACAGTGACTTTATCAAGTCTAATGGCGATAAATCTAAAATACCAACTCTTACAGATTATTACAATTTACTGTGCGGTATGGAAGAAAAACAAGCAAAAGACATTGCACTATCGCTTGAATTATACGTAAAAGGTAACTTTGATATTTTTGCTCATGAAACCAATGTTGAGTTTAATAAAAAGTTCCTGGTATTTGATATATTCGATATGGGCGAGCAACTTAGAAAAGTAGGCTTACAAGTGCTTTTAGAAATTATATGGCAACGAGTAATTGACAATAAAAAACGTGGTGTTAGAACGTGGCTTTGGTGCGACGAATTTTCTGTTATGTTTACAGATTTAAAAGGGCAAGATACTACATCGTCAGGCGATTTTTTCGCTAAAGTTTATAAGCGTATTCGTAAGCATGGAGGAGTTGCCACTGGTATCACTCAAAATATAACTGAAATGCTTGAAAATAAGCAGGCAGTTACAATGCTTTCAAACTCTGAATTTTTAGTATTTCTACAACAAAAAGAAAGCGACCTACATAAAATCAAAGAGATGAAAGAACTTTCAGACAGTCAACTATCGTACCTTTCAACTGGAAATAGAGGTACAGGACTTATTTTAAGTGGTACAAAGGTTATTCCTTTTGATAATACGATAGATAAAAAATCAATGATGTACCAAATTTGTAACACCACTTTTGAACAGAAGTAAAAGGAGTGCTATATGAACTACTTACTTATTTGCCCAAAAACAGATACAAAACTTTATACTTTAGCACTTCAAAACGTGCATAATATATCTGTTTTAGGCTCAATTAATTTGATTACGGAAGAAAAAACTATAAAAATAATAAAGGAAAAATACAACCCTCATTCTATTTTTATAGTTGACAATTTTGTATTTAAAGATAGTCAAAATTACAGGACGATAGATTTAATAAAAGACATAAAAAAAGAGTGTACTTACGCTAAAATTTATTATCTTAATGTCGCTTGTAATGAAGATACAAAACAACAACTTAACGATTTACTTATCTATAACATACTTACACGTACAGTTACTGATAGAGAGTTTGCAAACTTTATCGAAAACGGATTTAGTAGTAAAAAAGATGAAGAGGAGTTTAATCAAAGAGCAGTTAGTACTAATTTTAAAGACCTAAAACCTCAAAAGCAAAGTAAATTAAAAATAAACCCTATTTTTATAATAGCTATTATATTTATTCTTTTTACAGTTATTCTAGTTGCGTTAAAAGTTGGAACTGGAGAGCAAAAACCAATAGAACCAACAGACCAAACCTCCCCATCAGCACCAACCACATCATCGGAAGTTGCAACTGAAGTTGAAGAGCCAACACTTGAAACGTTAGGAGTTATGACCGAACCACCAACACAAACCCCAACATCAGCACCAACTACAGAACCTATAACAGACCCACCAACAAGCAAACCTACAAATAATACAAGTGGTGGTAGTTCTAATAATGGCGGAAATACTACGACACCTACCACAAACCCACCGCCTGCAACTACTCCAGTTGTCACTTCTCCTCCTGTAACCACACCACCTGCGACTACTCCGCCTGCTACTGTACCAATTATAAAAACTACAATTACACCAACTAGCACAACTTTAAAAGTAGGTGATGTCTTTAATATTAAAGTTAGTGGCACAAATACAAGCAAAGGTATTAACTGGAGTATAGACAATAAAGCCGTAATTAGTTTTGTGTCGGCAGACCTTACAAAAGTAACTATCAAGGCAAACGCTGAAGGTGTAGCCGTTGTAACTGGAGTTTTAAAGTCAAACGGCGAAATTATACAATGCATTGTCACCGTTGAGGAATAAACCATGCTTATTGAATTTATAGTATTAAGCTTAATGTGTGTATTACAATTTGCTTACATTGAAAAACTAAAAAAAGAGTTAAATTTTAGGCAAGATATCAAAACAAACACAACAATAAAAACAACTGTTATTAAAGCATTATCGCTTGTAGCAGTTGTTTTTGTTTTAGAACTTATAAATATTTCAGTTGTTTTTACTATTTTATTTTTTATAGTAACGTCTTTTAAAGCTAAAAAAATAACAAAAGAAATTAAGTCAATTGACGAAAGGAGCTAATATATATGACAGACGAAAACAGAAACATCATTGAGCAAATAAAAGAAAATATATCTATCATAGAGTACGCAAAATCTATGGGATTTACAGTTAAAAAAGTAGGCAGTAGCTACACCTTAAAAGAGCATGATAGCGTTAGAATACATGAAAGTAAAAACAGGTTTGTTCAAAATTCAACTGGTATTAAGGGCAGTATTATAGATTTTGTTATGCAGTTTGAAAGCATAGATAAAAATACAGCACTTAATAAACTATCTGAAATGCTAGGAACAAATAAATTTATAACTCCAAAAAAATTCATGCAAAATGAAGATACCGTTGCTGAGTTTATCATGCCAACACCTACAACTTCAAAATATAGCCGTGCATTTGCATATCTTAATAAAACAAGAAAAATAGATAGCAATGTAATATCAGATTTAATGCACGACAAGAAAATTTATCAAGACGATAAAAACAACGTAGTATTTGTAGGTTTCGACGAAAATAAAAAGCCTGCCTATGCAAGCGTTAGAAGTACTGCTACTGGTGTAAATTTTAAAGGCGATGTCAAAGGCAGTCAAAAGAAATATGGTTTTGATATAAGTTTTAAAGATAATGTACAGCTTTATGTGTTTGAAAGCCCAATAGACGCACTAAGCCATGCAACAATAGTAAATATCCACCTTGACGATAAAAACGCATATAAACTACATAATAGACTATCTTTAGGCGGTTTAGATGATAAAGCGTTAGAAACGTATCTTAAAAACAATTCGCAAATTAAAATAATAGGATTTTGCCTGGATAATGATAAAAATTCAAGTAAAAACCACGGTCAAGACGCTGCAAAAGTTTTTAAATCAAAATATGAGGAAAAAGGGTATATAGTAAAATGCTTTTGCCCTAAAAATAAAGACTTTAACGAAGATTTAATCAATATATATAGCTTAAAAAAAACGGCAAATATAGCTCAAGGGGTTAAGTTGAAATGACTATAAAAAGTGTATGTATAGTAATTTTTATTGCTTTAATATCTATTATTTTAATTGTCTTTCGACTTGGAACTGGAGAACAAAAACCAACCGAACCAACAGACCAAACCTCCTCATCAGCACAAGCAACAAAACCCTTGCAACCACTCTATGGTGCTTATGAAGTAATAAGAGTGGTTGATGGAGATACAATAGTTGTCGATATTGACAACGTAAATACAACTATAAGGCTTATTGGTATAGATGCACCAGAAAGTGTCCACCCACAAGAAAACAAAAATACAAACGAGGGTCAAACATCATCTAATTTTTTAAAAGAATATTTAAAAGGCAAATACGTATTTTTAGAATATGATATTGAAAGACTAGATAAATACAATAGAACACTAGCATATGTTTATCTTGATGAAAATACAATGATACAAAAGGTTTTGCTTGAGAATGGTTTAGCAAAATCTTATGCAGTTCCACCAAACACAAAATATAAAGATGATTTCGAGCAATATAATTACATCACAGCGTATTGACAATATAACGCTAATGTGTTAATATTATAAACAAGGAGTGATGATATATGACTACAAATATTAATATCAGAGTAGATAGTGAACTTAAAGAACAAGCACAAGCTTTATTTAATTTTTTAGGCTTGGATATGACAACAGCTATAAATCTATTTCTAAGACAATCAGTTTTGACCGACAGTCTACCTTTCAGCATTAGTGCAAGACCAAATGAAGATACTATCAGAGCCATGTGCGAAGCTGAACTGCTTTTAAAAGACAAAAACACAAAACAGTACAGCAGTTTCAAAGAACTTCTACAAGAGGTAGAAAATGAAGAAATATAACTTGGTATCCACCGCTAGTTTTAAAAAAGATTTAAAAAGAATAACTAAACGTGGATACAACATAACCCTTTTAAACGATACTGTAGAAATGTTGCTTAGTGGAACAACTCTACCCGAGAAGTACAAAGACCATCAACTTACAGGTAACTTTAAAAATTTTAGAGAATGCCATATTGCTCCAGATTGGTTACTTATTTACAGGATTGAAGAAAGTGTGTTAGTTTTAACTTTAATCCATACTGGTACACATAGCGACCTATTTTAAAATTTAAAAAACGAAAAGCCTATAAAGAGCGTAATTTTCTTTATAGGTTTTTGATTTTTTAAATAAAATTTAATAACGAACATATCCATCAACTAAATTAAGTTGGTGGATTTTTTTATGCAATTTTTTAGGAGGTAAAAGTAATGAATTTTAAAGACATATTAGAAATTGAGGGTATCGACTGTAAAGGTTTTGGTAAAATACCAAAGTACATTATGACAGATAAAGACATATCTATAAAAGCGAAAGGGATATATGCGTATTTATGCTCATATACAGGAGCAGGGAGCGTTGTATTCCCTAGCCGACATACGATACTAAAAGACTTAAACATCTCTAAAACAACGTATTATAAGCATTTTGATATGCTAATAGAAAACGGCTACATCACTGTAAAAAAGAAAAGAGGATTTTTAAACAAGAATTTTTATGTTATTGTGTCAAACCCTCAAAAAATCAAAGATGATGTTACATATACACAAGATGAATTATTATTACAAAAGGGTATCCTTGTGAATGGATACGGCACAATCGCAAAAATGATAATGCAGGACAATAGACTTACTTTAAGCGAAAAAGCTATTATTTCTTATTTTTACAGTTGTTCTCAAGGTGTAACTATTTTCCCATCAGTTAAAACTATAACAACAGATTTACAAATTACAGACAACACCTACTATAAAGCTTTTGCAAACATTATCAAATATAACTACATATCAGTTGAACACAATGTATCAGATAAAGGCAAATTTTTAAAGAATAATTACATCTTAGTGTCAAATCCAAACACAATTTTAGGCGAAAAAAATTATAAAACTAGAGCCGATAAAAAAGAAAATTTCATAAAAAAACTATTCAAAAACAGCGAAAACCATACCTCAAAAACTGGTACAAACCATACCGCAAAAATTAGGACAACAAGCAAAAACCGTACCTCAAAAACTAGGACTAACCGTACCTTAAAAATTAGGACATACCGTACCTCAATTTCTAGGACATCTAATATTAACAAGAATTATTCTAACAGTAACTCTCTTAACACTAAAATAAATCATCATCAAGAAACAAAAAAAGATGATGATAAATGTGTTAAAAGTATAATCAAAAATATTTATGATTTTGGAATTACAAAAAACACAATAGAAAAATCTACAACTTTATTTGATAAAGCTGTAGATAGTTTACTTGCTAAAAATTCAACTCACTTCTTTAATTTCTCTAACGATAAAAGAAAAGATAGAGAAGCTTGTAGATTAAACGCTATTTATAA
>CAYJFG010000102.1:0-5719 GCA_964369305.1 uncultured Eubacteriales bacterium | reverse complement strand
CCGATACTGTATCGTTTTGTGCATTAACCTTTATTGGCACAAATATTAATATTAAAATTATTAAAATAAATATTAAGGTTTTTATTTTTTTATACATTTTTATCGTCCTTTTAATTACGAATTACACATCACTAATTACGAATTATTTATTTGTCTTTTAATTACGAATTACGAATTATATTTATCGCTGTATTAGTAATATCATCTATCATAGGTAGTGCTAAAATCAAAATGCATAATTTACCACTTAACTCAACTTTTGAAGCAAGTGCCGAATGTCCTGCATCTTTGCACGCATCTGAAGAAAATTGACATATAAAACATATACCTAAAGTTTTTATAAGTATTTGTATATATTCATTTGATATATTGGCACTTTGAGCGAGTTTTGTTATTTGATTAATTACAGGAGATATCGCCCCTAATATCACAAAAAATATTAATACTCCAGCTGTAATTGTTACTAACATAGAAATTTCTTGATTATATTTTTTTAAAGTAAGTGCAAGTATTGATGAAACAACTGCACATACACATATCACTAAAATATCCATAAGCTATAACCCAAATAGCGATTTGATAGTATCAAACAATGCACTTATTTCTTGCACTACTATAAGTAAAACTACAATTAACCCTGCAATTGTTGTCATCATCGCCTGTTCTTCACGCCCTGCACGTATTAAAACCTGATTTAATACTGCAACTATAATACCAATTGCCGCTATTCTAAATACTAAATCTATATCCATTTTTTATACCTTCTTTTTAGCTATATTACTAATATAAACATAACTGCCGACAATGCTGTACCTAACATTCTATATAGCTTTACGTTTTTTTCTTTAATTTCTCGTGCTTTTTTTAATTTTTCGCTAGTTAAAGTTATGTATAAATTTATGTGGTTTATTTGACCGTCAACATCTGTTACACCTAACTCTTTTGCAAAATCACTTAAAAAATAAATATCACTTTTGCTAAAATATAATTGCTTTTCATATTGCTTTAATGCTATTACAAAAGCTTGTTGAAATGTTTTATTTTCCATTTCTTCTTGTGTCTTTTTAAATAGCTTACATAAAATATCGCTGTCTTGTGAAGTTTGCAAGATTGTTTGTAAATCGCTTGCGTTAAACCTAATTTGTGTTTTTAAGTTATTCAAAAAAGATAAAAACTGCTCCCAAAATTTCATATTAACTACTAATTTTTGAGATGCTACAATGCTTGTCAAAATCGCACAACTTGCTAACGCTATTGCTCCTACTATTCTCATCACTTAAAAGCTCCTTTAAACTTAAAATTTCTTTTATCTCTCCTATTTGTTCACGCCCTTTAAAAAATAAAATATTTTCAAACGCATTAGTATTTAATAGCTTTATTCCTTGCGGTTTATTTAAAAGCTCGTGTTTATTGTTTGCGTGTATGCTTGCAATAATTGAAACACCTGCATTTAACCCTTGTGTAATAGCCTCTATATCTTCGCTTGCTCCTACTTCATCACAAATTACAATTTCTGGAGATAAACATCGAACCGCTTGCAAAATTCCCTCGCCTTTTTTGTAACCGTTTAAAACGTCACTTTGTCCTAAATCATTTTGCGACAATCCTAAATGTGTGCCACTTATCTCTCCCCTTTCATCTATAACGGCAACTTTTTTATCATAAGTTTGGGAAAGCGTTAAGGCTAAATCTCTTAAAACTGTAGTTTTACCACACGACGGTGGACCGCAAACTAAAAGCCCTTTGAAGTTAGTACCTATATTTTTAATAACTTTATTGCTACACCCTACAACTTCTCTTGCTATTCTTATATTTATTGATGAAATATCTTTTATATTTTCTATTTTGTCACCCTTATATATTGCAGTTCCGCATATACCTACTCTATGTCCACCACTCATAGTGATAAAACCGTTTTTAATTTCATTTTGATATGAGTAAATTGAGTATTTGCAGATATGTTGAAAAGTTGCGTTAATATTTTCTTGCGTGCATTTTGACATTTTACCGTTATATATAGTGCTTACAACCTCGTTATGCTCTGTTAAGTAATACATTTTATTTGCACAATAAATTGCTATTGGTCTGTTTACTCTTAGTCTTATCTCTTGTGCCTCTTCTTTTATTCTACTTGGAATGTTACATATTTTTTTAAATGTCTTTTCATCTAACTCTTTTATAACTTCGTCAAACTTTGATTTTGTATTTTTATTTTCCATAAATTTTAAATCCCTTTCGCTTTTAAATTTTTTGTTACTCAATTATATGGACGAGTATTTTAAAATAGAACAAAAAAATATATTAAAAAAGTTAAATTTTTGAGTTGAAACGAATATTTTACATTGTTAATACGTATAATTTTATATATATTGTATAAAATTACATACTAAACTTGATTAAAAACGCATAATCATTAGTTAAATTGATATAATAATATTGACTGATTGAAAAATATGTGTTAAAATAAGATTGTAAAGAGGAAGTAACTTTTTACAAGTTAAATAATTTAATAGCCTGCTTGATTCGTGAATTGTGTTTATATAACCCTACAACCTTTTTTAAGGGAGCTTTACTCTTATAGCGGATTGCAGACCTCCCGCTTTATGCGGACGAAGGGAGCGTGAACCTGTAAGGAGGCACCCACCTGCTTATTTGTAGGCAGGTTATCATTGACACGATACGGTTAAGTGGGTTTTATTATGCAAAAATTTGACAAAATTGTTATATTGTATTAAAATATACATCGTGAGTAACCTAAACAGCTACGCATATAAAGCGAAAGCTTGTATGTGAGGAAAGTCCGGGCTTCACAGGGTAAGGATAACGGCTAACGGCCGCCGGAGGCGACTCTAGGGAAAGTGCAACAGAGATATACCGCCTTTTTTATTAAAGGTAAGGGTGGAAAGGCGAGGTAAGAGCTCACCAGCGTTTTGGAGACTTAACGGCTCTGCAAACCCTATCCGAAGCAACACCGTGGTAAGACATTTAGTATCGACCCGATACGTCTTTTGGAGGTGGCATTGAGCGATTTTGGCAACAGGTCGCCAAGATAGATAGCTGTTCTCGACAGAACGCGGCTTATAGGGTTAGTCACAAAAAAAGACAACTACAAATTTTAATTTGTGTTGTCTTTTTTTTATCTTTTAATTATTTATATCTACAATTCTAAAAACATATAATTCCTTATAGTAAAGCCTATTTCATAAAATATTTTACTTTACGTATATAATATCTCATTTTAAAAATTGAATTTTTAACAGTTTACTGAAAACATCATTAAAATAAATATTTTAATTTTTTTGCTACGGTATATATCAAGCATCATAACTTTTTCACTACGTTATAAATTTATTTTTTGTAGTCTTATTGTCATAATTATAGGTGTTTTTTCTTTGTCAAAAGGTGTTTCGCAAAAACCATTTAACACAAACCCTATGCTAAACGCTAAATTTAATATATCACTTATTGAGCGGTGGTAGTAATTTTGCAAAACTGGTTGCCCCTCTATAGCTACACCTTTATTTATGCAACTTGTGAAGTAATCTTCATTTTCATAAGTAAAGCATGGGTGATGAGTTGCAAACACAAAAGAACCATTAGTATCAAGCATATTATAAACTGCTTTAAATAGCGGTTTTAAAGCTGATATATCCATTATAGCCATATTTGATACTGCTTTTGTAAAAGGTCTTTCTTGCTTTAATTTAAGCATTGCGTTATAGTCTGTGGCATCGCAAACTTTAAAATCAACTTTATGTAGCACATCATTTCTACGTTTTAACGCTAACTCAATCATTTTTGCACTATAATCAAATGCTATTACTTTTGCACCTTGTTTTGCCATTCTTTGTGAAAAATTTCCATTACCACACGCAATATCTAAAACTAAATCATTTTCGTTTATATTAAGAAGTTTTTCTACATTAGGTCTTACTATATCACAGTGGAAAAAGTTTGAATTATCGCCCATTTGCTCGTCCCAAAATATTGCATTTTTTTCCCACGCTTCAATTCCGTTATCTTTAAAATCCATATTATCACCCCTAATTTTTAAAAATTATAGCATGGTATATTTTTATATTCTTCTGGTAAAGATTTTTCAAAATCAATCCAGCCTAAGTTTTTAACTTTTATAGATTGTTCATCTGGAAAAACAAATGTATTTAAGTATAAAATAAAATGTGTTTCATTGTATCTATTTCTATTTTTTATGATTTTTTTAGCGTCTATACTATTAGGTAACCAAACACATTGGAAATGTTGACAGTATTTTTCTAAGTTTTGTGCTACTTTATCTGGCACTGAATATAAATACCTTTCACTATCTGCACTTAAAATTACGTTTTGCATAACTATCATCTCCTTATAGATGACACATTTTTCATCTAAAATAAAAAGACGATAGCAAGTAGAAAACTACAAGCTATCAGCCTTATTATAATTTAATTAATTATTTACGATTAAATATTGACATTATATCGTAATATGAGTCGTCGTCATCGTCTGCAACATCAACAACGCTTGGTTTTGGTTGTTCTTTTTTAACTGGAGCTGGTTGAGGTTGTACTGGTCTTGCTGGTGGTGGTGTTGGTCTTGATGGTCTAGGACTATTCATAGGAGTTCTTCTACCTGTTCTTGTAGGTGTTGGCTCTTGTCTTCTTCTCTCACCATCAAAAGATACGAAACCAGTAGCAATAACTGTAACGCTCATTTGGTCTTCTAAATTTTCATCTAAAACAGCACCCCAAATAATGTTAGCGTCTGGGTCTGCTTGTTCTGTAATCATAGTTGATGCTATATCAATTTCGTCTAGTCCGATATCTGCTGATGCTGTAATATTTACAATTACACCTTTTGCACCGTCGATAGATGTTTCAAGAAGTGGACTTGAAATAGCCATTTTTGCAGCTTCTTCTGCTTTGTCTTTACCTTGAGCAGAACCTATACCCATATGAGCATAGCCAGCGTCTTTCATAATAGCTGTAACGTCTGCAAAGTCTAAGTTTACAAGACCTGGTATTAAAATCAAGTCAGAAATACTTTGAACACCTTGTCTTAATATATCATCTGCTAAATCAAAAGCATTTTTTAGTGTTATTCTTGTATCTGTAGCATATTTTAGTCTTTCGTTTGGTACAACGATTAATGAATCTACGTGTTCACTTAAAGCAGCTATACCGCCCTCAGCTTGAGCCATACGTTTTTTACCCTCGAAAGCGAAAGGTTTTGTAACGATACCAACTGTTAAAATACCTAAATCTTTTGCAATTTCAGCAACTATTGGAGCAGCACCTGTACCAGTACCGCCACCCATTCCAGCTGTAATAAATACCATATCTGTACCTTGAAGAACAGCTGTAATTTCTTCTCTATTTTCTTCTGCTGACTCTCTACCTACTTCTGGTCTTGAGCCTGCACCTTTACCGTGAGTTACTTTTTCGCCAATTTGTATTCTTTGTGTAGCATTTGAAAATTGTAATACGTGGTCATCTGTATTAACTGCGATAAACTCTACTGATCTTAGACCCATTTTAACCATGCGATTAACAGCGTTTCCGCCACCGCCACCTACACCTACTACTTTAATAACAGGTATGTTTTCTGTGTATACTTTTTCTAATCCATCAAAAGCCATTTTAAAATCCTCCTAATTTTAAACCTATGTAGCCGATTGTAAAACTCCAAAAGTGCAGTTAAACAGCGACTTTTTTAATGATTT
>CAYJFG010000101.1:4935-6403 GCA_964369305.1 uncultured Eubacteriales bacterium | reverse complement strand
AAGACGGAGTATGCGACAATGTAGGAACAAACCAAGGTCAAGCAAATGGTCAAGGCTCAGGTGATGGCATTGGTCAAAATCAAGGTCAAGGAAAAGGAAAAAATAGATAATTTTTTAGGTGACAAATGATGAGAGATGAACAGGACTTAAAGTTGACAATAGATAAATATGCTGACACAGTTAAACGTATTTGTGTAGTGTACTTAAAAAACTCAGCTGATACAGAAGATATATTTCAAAATGTTTTCTTAAAATATTATAATAGTTCTGTTCATTTTGAAAGTGAAGAACATAAAAAAGCGTGGCTAATACGTATTACGGTAAATGAGTGCAAAGACTTGTTAAAAAGTTTTTTTAGAAAAAATACTATTTCTATTGATGAAGTAGGAGAGATAAAAACGCATACAGACTTTAATGAAAATTCTTATGTAAGAGAAGCCGTTTTACAACTTCCTCAAAAATATAAAATAGCAATTTTTTTGCATTATTTTGAGGGGTACACAGCTGTTGAGATAGGAAAAATACTTAATAAAAATGTAAATACCATATATACCCTTTTAAAAAGAGGTAGAGAAATGCTTAAAGACGTATTAGGAGGTGGCGAAAATGAATGATAAAATAAAAAACGCTTTTTCTCAAGTAAAAGCAGATGATAATTTAAAAGAAATGACATTTGAAAAAATAACTATGAAGAAAAAGAAAAAAACAATTAATGTTTTTTATAAATTAGCTCCTGTGATGGCGGTTGTAGCTATAGTATTTTTGTTTAATGTTTATTTTACGCCAACGTCCTATATAAGTATAGATATAAATCCGTCGATTGAAATGGAAGTAAACACATTTGATAGAATTATTAAAGTTTATGCAAATAATGAAGATGCACAAGAGATTGTAAATTCAATCAATCTTCAAAACTTAACTTACGTTGAGGGATTAGAAAAATTGAGTAATTCTCAAAGCTTTTTAGAGTATGAAACATCATATACAGAAGTTACAGTTGTGTCAAACTCAAAAGAAAATAGCGAGGAAATTATAGAAAATATTAGTAATTGCGAATTTGGTGAAAATGAAAATGTAGAGTGTTTCTCTGAAAGTAAAGAGATAAAAGAAGAGGCATCAAGTTATGATATTTCTTTTGGTAAATACCGTGCGTATTTAGAGCTTTTAGAAGTAGACCCAACAGTTGAAATTGAAGATATAAAAGATTTATCAATGAATGAAATAAGATATATGATTGAAAATGACGGAAACTCTATTGATGATAATCAAGGTGGAAACGGAAATGGTGACGGAAATGGAAGTAACCAAGGAGAAAACGGAAACGGTGACGGAAATGGAAGTAACCAAGGAGAAAACGGAAATGGTGACGGAAATGGAAGTAGCCAAGAAGAAAACGGAAACGGTGACGGAAATGGAAACGGTGACGGAAATGGAAGTAACCAAGGAGAAAACGGAAACGGTGACGGAA
>CAYJFG010000101.1:1932-4835 GCA_964369305.1 uncultured Eubacteriales bacterium | reverse complement strand
AAAACGGAAACGGTGACGGAAATGGAAGTAACCAAGGAGAAAACGGAAATGGTGAAGGAAATGGAAGTAGCCAAGGAGAAAATGGAAACGGTGACGGTAACGGAAACAACCAAGGAGAAAACGGCAATGGAAGTAATCAAGGTGGAAATGGCAATAATTAATTATTTAACAATAGAATTTGTATATAATAAAAAAATCTGGAAAAACTCTTTTTAAAAGCAATTTTAAAGGGTGATAAAATGAATATTTCAAAAGAAGAATATAGTCAAATGACAAAAGATGCATCTCCTAAAAGTAAAACGCCTACAAACTGCGTTAAAGCTTTTTTTATAGGAGGTGCAATTTGTACTTTAGGGCAATTGCTCACAAACACTTACTGTTCAATTGGACTAGAAATAAAAGATGCAAGGACTATTACATCAATTTCACTTATATTTTTAGGGGCGTTGCTCACAACTTTGGGTGTATATGACAAGGTAGCAAAGCACGCTGGAGCAGGTACGCTTGTGCCTATTACAGGGTTTGCAAATGCAGTAGTCTCTCCAGCTATTGAGTTTAAAACAGAAGGTTTTATTTTAGGTGTTGGTGCTAAAATGTTTGTAATTTCAGGTCCTGTAATAGTTTATGGAGTGTCTGTTAGTGTGTTGTGGGGAGTAGTTTATTTCTTGTTTTTTTTAAATAAATGAAACATTTTGTACCGTTTATGTTGACAAAAGGCTATATTTGTAATATTATTTATATGGAGGGATTTTATGAATAATCTAATTGTTAGAATAGAAAATATTACAATAAATAACTTTAAAAACATTGAAAATGGTACAGTTTCACTTATCAACAGTAGAGTAGATAGTAAATCAAATGTTTTAGGTATATATGGTCAAAATGGATCAGGAAAAACAGCGTTAATTGATGCAGTCGAACTATTAAAGCTGATTTTAATGGGTAGTAAAGTTCCTAATAAATATAATTACTATATTAATGTTAATTCTGAGAGTGCTACATTTAAGTTTGATATAAAAATATCTGACGTAACTAAAAAAGAAAGTTTCTTAGTCAATTATGAATTTAGCATAAAAAAAGATGAAGTATTAGAAAATAGTATAAATGTAGACAATGAAAAAAAAGAAAACATTAATATAGTAGTATTTAATGAAAAAATAAGTTTTTCTGTTTTAGGTGAGAATAACGAAAAAATACTTAATAAAGAGTTGCTAGTCGACACAAATACAAGTAAAATTACTCTACCAAAGACAAAGTATGACGTATTGACAAATTACAATAAAGATTTATATACAGATTTATTAGTAGCTAAAAAGATAGCTTACAAAACGTCTTCGTCGTTTCTTTTTTCAAGAGAGTATCAAACAATTATCAATGAAAATTGTAAAGAGGAAAAATATTTATTTATATTTAAAACGTTAATTAATTACGGACACTTTAATCTCTTCGTTATTAATGCGACAAATATAGGTCTGTTGGGGCTTAATGTGTTGCCATTAACGTTTAAATATGAAGACGGTTTAAGCGGTGTTATTGGTAGAGTTAGTTTGCCACTAGAAAAAAGCACTGTAATTCCTAAAGGTTCTTATGAAGTTGTTAAAAATGTAGTGAAAAGTATGAATATTGTATTGAAACAGCTAGTGCCAAATTTAGAAATATATGTTAAAGAGTTAGGGTTGCAGTCGCTTGAAGATGGTAGAGAAGGAGTTGCCGTTGAATTATTTTCAAGTAAAAACAGTAAGCTGATACCTTTAAGATGTGAGTCTGACGGCATTAAAAAAATAATATCAATATTACAATTATTAATTGTAGTTTACAATCAGCCGTCAGTAACAGTTGCTATTGATGAAATAGATGCAGGGGTTTTTGAGTATTTGCTTGGTGAATTATTACGCATATTATCGGAAAAAGGAAAAGGACAATTAATTTTTACGTCACATAATTTAAGAGTGCTTGAAACACTAGACAAGGGTTGCATAGTATTTACAACGACTAACAAAAACAATAGATATATAAGATTAAACAATGTAAAAACAAATAATAACTTGAGAGATTTTTATTACCGTGATATTGTTTTAGGAGAACAGAAAGAAGAAGTTTACGAAATGACAAATAATTACGAAATTTCGCTTGCGTTTAGAGAGGCAGGGGACTTTGATGGCACGTAAAAAAATTATATTTGTTATAGTCGAGGGAATGTCAGATGAAACTGCGTTAGGTGTGATTTTAACTAAAATATTTGACAAGAGCGTGTTGTATGTCCATGTTGTTCGTGGAGACGTTACGACAAAAACAGGTAACAACACAGCTAATATAATATCTAAAGTTTGTGAAATGGTTAAGGAGTATGCAAAAGAAAGCAAATATAAAAAAATTCATTTTTGTGAGATTTTACATATTGTAGATACTGACGGTGCTTATATATTAGATGATTGTGTAATACAAGATGATAGTTTAGTGGAGCATATTTATAGTGATGAAAGTATAAGCACGTCAAAGAAAACGCTGATTGAAAAAAGAAATAAGCAAAAAAAGGATAATATAAATAAATTATATCAGACGTCACAAATTTGGGGATTGCCATATAGTGTATATTATATGTCTTGTAATTTAGATCATGTTTTGTATAATAAGGTAAATTTAAGTAAAGAAGAAAAAGAGAATAACGCTTATAATTTTGCGAAAAAATATAAAAATGATATAAAAGGCTTTTTAGATTATATAAAAAATTCTCAGTTTTCGGTAAACTTAGACTATATAAAGTCGTGGGAATTTATAAAAGAAGATAGAAACTCGCTAAAAAGAAATACAAATTTAGGATTGGTTTTTAAGGATTTAGATTGAAAAATGATTTGAAAGCTACCGCTTATCCTCGTGTTTTTATAAACTCAAAAAAATACCGA
>CAYJFG010000101.1:0-1922 GCA_964369305.1 uncultured Eubacteriales bacterium | reverse complement strand
TTTTCTTCAAATTCGGTTAAAATACGTTAAAATATATTTTTTTTGTAAAAAATGCTAAAAAATGCTTGACATATTATGTAAATGATGCTAAACTTGTAAGGTGCATCATACTAAATAAAATGGGTACCTATCTTATTTTATGAATAGATATTAACATATATTTCTATAAAAATCAACACTTTTTTTTAAAATGTTGTTTTTGAAAAATATTTGTATATATACGTTATACTTTATAAAATGTGCATTTGAGATTTAAAATTTAAAAAACGGAGTGATGAAATTGTCCATGCTTGATTTTAAAAAAGTTAAACTTGGCAACAGCGAAAGAGTCAGTTTTTCAAAAATTGACGAAGTTATTAAAATGCCAAACCTAATTGAAGTTCAAAAAAAATCATACAAATGGTTTTTAGAAACAGGACTACGTGAGGTTTTCAAAGACGTTTCAGGTATTACTGATTACTCAGGTAATTTAGTGCTTGATTTTATTGATTACACATTAGATGTTGACCATCCTAATTACTCTGTAATTGAATGTAACATAAGAGATGTAACGTATTCAGCTCCACTTAGAGTTAAAGCAAGACTTCACAATAAAGAAACAGGTAGCATTAAAGATGCAAACGTGTTTATGGGTGACTTCCCTTTAATGACTGAAAGTGGTACATTTGTAATAAACGGAGCAGAGAGGGTTATAGTATCCCAATTAGTTCGTTCACCAGGTGTTTATTACAAAATGGAATATGACAAAACAGGTAAAAAAATGTTTAGCTCAACTGTTATTCCAAACAGAGGTGCGTGGCTAGAATATGAAAACGATGTAAACGACGTTTTTTACGTAAGAATTGATAAAAACCGTAAATTACCAATTACAGCGTTTATAAGAGCTTTAGGACTTGCTACAGATGCTCAAATTCTTGACTATTTTGGAGCAGATGCACGTATTCGTGCAACACTTGAAAAAGACCAAACTACTAATATAGATGAAGCTATGATTGAAGTTTATCGCAAACTTAAACCAAGCGAGCCTGCAAACTTAGAAAGTGCTAAAAACCACTTAAACGCATTATTCTTTGACACAAAACGTTACGATATGTCAAGAGTTGGTAGGTATAAATATAATAAAAAACTTGCAATAAGCTCAAGACTTGAAGGTAAAAAAGTTATAGAGCCAATAGTAAACCCACTTACAGGCGAAATTATGGCTATGACTGGCGAAGTTATAGACAGAAAACAAGCACTAGATATTGAAAATGCTGGTGTTAGCCGTGCAATTATAGAATTTGAGGGCAAAGAAATAGTAATTATATCTAATGGAATGGTTGATATAAATGCTTATATAAATTTTGATGCTTTAGAAGACTGTGGAATTAATGAAAAAGTTTCTTTCAAAGTTTTAAGCGAAATACTTGCTTTAGGTTTAGAAGAGGACGAACTTAAACAAGAGATTAAAAGAAGAAGGGCTGACTTAATTCCAAACTACATTATTGTAGACGATATTTTTGCTACAATTAACTACATGAACTGCTTAGGCGAGGGTGTTGGCGTTATAGACGACATCGACCACTTAGGTAACCGTCGTATTAGAAGTGTTGGCGAATTAATTCAAAACCAATTTAGAATAGGTTTTTCAAGACTTGAAAGAGTTATAAGGGAAAGAATGACTTTACAAGCTCAAGACTTAGAAGAACTTACACCAGGTTCACTTATAAATATTCGTCCAGTAACTGCTGCAATTAAAGAGTTTTTCGGTTCATCTCCACTTTCTCAATTCATGGATCAAACAAACCCACTTGCAGAATTAACACATAAAAGAAGACTTTCAGCGTTAGGTCCTGGCGGTCTTTCAAGAGATAGAGCAGGCTTTGAGGTTCGTGACGTTCACTACAGCCACTATGGTAGAATGTGTCCTATCGAAACACCAG